>DGHP01000133.1:0-6417 GCA_002392705.1 Lachnospiraceae bacterium UBA3845
GGAACTCCACACATAGCCTCAGACAAGAGCATCGAAGATGCGGCATACGTGCGCAGCACGGATGGTCTGTGGCCTGATGTGTGGAGGGCCGTGAATAGTAACTTTCAGAGGTTACTATGGTACTATTCACAGATATTCAATCGATACAAGCGTAAGACCTTCCGGGCGCGCGGTATCTCCCGCCAGGGAACGGTCCCTTGCTTCCAGCACCGTTTTCATCTCTTCCGGCTCCATCTGCCCGCCGCCCACCCGCAGCAGGGTTCCGACGATAATCCGGACCATGTTATAGAGGAAGCCGTCCCCCGTGACCGTGACGGTGATCATATCCCCGCTCCGCTCCACGCTTATGGCCTCGATGGTTCTTACATGGTTCGGGCGGTCCGGTTTTGCTGTGCAGAAGGAAGAAAAGTCATGTCTTCCCACCAGACAGTCTGCAGCCTTCTGCATCTTTTTTTCATCCAGGTCGTAATAATAGAAGGTGGAGTAGCGGGAGACCAGCGGATTCGGGATCGCCCTGTTCCAGATCTGATAGCGGTAAGTCTTCCGGACCCTGCAGAAACGTGGGTGGAAATCATCCGCGACCTGCTCCGATCTCTGCACCTTGATATCTGATGGCAGCCTTGTGTTCATGGCAAATGCGATCTTCTCAACCGGCATGCGCGCACTGGTATTGAAGACCGCCACATTTCCGAGGGCATGAACCCCCGCATCCGTCCGGCTGGCTCCGAGCACATGGATCTCCTCGCGCAGCAGCTCGGACAGGTGCTTATTCAGTTCTTCCTCGATCGTATCCCCCTCCGGCTGGATCTGCCAGCCATGGTAGGCGGTTCCGTCGTAGGCCACCGTTAGTTTTACTCTCTTCATCTTCTGCAGGCTTTTTCTCTCCTGGCGGCTTTCCGCCGCTCCTCATTCTGCTTCCGTACATTCAGATTCAGGAAATGCCGGGTTCTGAGGCGGTCATGGTTCATGCTTTCCGCACAGCATGCCGGCCTCACTGATTACAGCGGCCAGGCAATCTTTATATATCTTGAAGCCAGGAACATGACAGCTATGTAAAGAAGAAAGATCAGGTAGCTGACATAATCTCTTGTCTTATAAATCAGCGGCTTCATCTTCGTCCGGCCCTCTCCTCCGTGATAGCCTCTGGCCTCCATGGCCATCGCAAGGTCGTTGGCCCTGCGGAAGGCGGCAACAAAAAGAGGTACCAGAAGCGGAACCAGAGCCTTCGCCTTCT
Source organism: Lachnospiraceae bacterium UBA3845 (assembly GCA_002392705.1). Lineage (GTDB taxonomy): Bacteria > Bacillota > Clostridia > Lachnospirales > Lachnospiraceae > Porcincola. The sequence continues at coordinate 1,235 of DGHP01000133.1, forward strand.
TTATGATCCCGCCGGAATCAAAATCTGCGCCTCTGGCTTCCTGGGCCCGGATTATCTTATCTGTTTCATCCATCAGGATCGGAATGAAGCGGAGCGCGATGCTCATCATCATGGCGACTTCATGTACCGGGAAATGAAGCTTTTTCAGGCCTCTCAGGCCGGTCTCCAGACCGTCTGTCAGCTGATTCGGGGTTGTAGTCAGGGTCATGATGCTGGAGCCGATGATCAGGTAGGACAGGCGGACAGCCATATGCATGGCCATGCGCAGGCCTTCCTGTGTGATCTTCAGTTTCCAGATCCGTACCAGCTCTGTACCGGGCGTCAGGAACAGATTGAAAAGCGCCGTAATCAGCATAAGGATAAAGATGGCCCGCAGACCTTTCAGCATGAATTTCGGCGGAACTTCACTGATGCGTATCACGATAACAAGCGCGATCGTCGCCACAATGTAGGCGCTGATGGATCCGAAAGCAAACAGAGAGATGATGAATACCAGCGTTCCCACGAGTTTTACGCGCGGATCCAGTCTGTGTATGATAGAAGTGCCAGGATAGTACTGGCCCAGTGTTATATCTTTGAACATGTCTGAACTCTCTCCGCTCTTTTCTTCTGTGCGCTCATCCCTTTTTCAGGCTGCGCAGAATCTCATCCCTCGCCTGCTGGACAGTGGTCGCCTCCGTTTTTACATCCCAGCCGTCCTTAAGCAGGGCATGCATGACATAGGTCATCTGCGGCGCTGCCAGCCCGACCTGCTCCAGCTCGCGGACATGCTGAAAAACACCCGACGGAGTATCATCATAGAGAATCTTTCCCTCATCCAGCACGATAATCCTGCTGACGTAGCCGGCCACATCTTCCATACTGTGAGAAACAAGGATCACTGTAATATTCTGGCTGTCATGAAGTTCCTTCAGAAGATCCAGAATCTCGTCGCGTCCCTTCGGGTCCATGCCGGCAGTCGGTTCATCCAGCACCAGAACTTTCGGCTTCATCGCGAGAATTCCGGCAATCGCTACCCTTCTTTTCTGTCCTCCTGACAGTTCAAAAGGGGATTTCTCATAATAACTCTCATCCAGCCCGACGGCAGCCAGGGCTTCTTTGGCCCGGACAAGAACCTCTTCATTCGGAAGCCCCTGATTGCGGGGGCCGAAACAGACATCCGTCAGTACCTCGGCTTCAAAAAGCTGGTATTCGGGATACTGGAAAACAAGGCCGACCTTGCTGCGGAGTTTTTTAAGGGAATAACCCTCCGCGCGGATATCCTCCCCGTCCACCAGGATCCTTCCCGAGCTGGCCTTATTCAGACCGTTCAGGTGCTGGATCAGGGTAGATTTTCCGGAACCGGTATGGCCGATCAGCCCGATGAACTCTCCGTCCCGGATCTCCAGACTGATATCATCCAGAGCTTTCTTCTCGAAAGAGGTCCCTTCTCCGTAAATATAACTTAGATGTTCGATCCTGATCGGCATAGATCTCCCCCTGCCTGTTCTTTCCCTGTCTGTCTTCCGTCTTATATCTCTGCCCTGCAGCCTGCGCGGACCCTCTCCGCATGCTTCTTAAGCGGCTCAGGCTCTCTCATTCTCTGTCCTGCAGTCTGCGCAGACCGCTCCGGAGACTGCTTAAACGGCTCAGTTTTTCTTATTCTATTCCCTGCAGCCTGCGCGGACCCGGTCCAGCGCCTGCGTTAATTCTTCGATCGTCAGAATTCCCTCCGGTATCGGAAGCCCTGCCTTTTTCAGCTCCCAGGCAAGTTCCGTGACCTGCGGGACTCCCAGCCGCAGGTCCCTGAGCTTCTCAACCTGCGAGAAGATCTCCCGGGGAGTGCCTGTCATGACGACCTTCGCGCTGTCCATGACAATCACCCGGTCAGCATGGATCACTTCTTCCATATAATGCGTGATCAGGATGACTGTTATGCCCTCCTGCCGGTTCAGCTCCCGGACAGTCTCTATGACTTCCTTCCTGCCGCCCGGATCCAGCATGGCAGTCGGTTCATCCAGAACGATGCATTTGGGCTTCATGGCTATGACGCCCGCGATGGCAACCCTCTGCTTCTGCCCGCCTGACAGGCGGTTCGGCGAGGAGCCGCGGTATTTCCACATATCAACCGCGCGCAGGGCCTTCTCAGCCCGCTCCCAGATCTCCTTTGTGGGAACCCCCATGTTCTCGGGTCCGAAACCGACGTCCTCCTCCACTACGGAGGCGATGATCTGATTGTCAGGATTCTGAAAAACCATTCCAGCGCACTGGCGGATCTCCCAGAGCTTTGACTCATCCCTGGTATCATTGCCATCCACATAGAGGGTCCCTTCACCGGGAAGCAGCAGCGCGTTGATCTGTTTTGCCAGTGTGGACTTCCCGGATCCGTTATGCCCCAGAATCGCGATAAACTGCCCTGCCTCGACGTTCAGGTCCACATGATCCAGAGCCAGCTGCGACGCGTCAACTTTTCCTTCTTCATCATAATGAAGATAGTTATAGGTTAGGCCCTGCCCCTCGATAATATTCCTGTTTTTCTCTCTCATATATCTTCTGCTTTACCCGTCAAATCGATCAGATGGCTCAGGATCCTTTCGGAAATCTGACCCGGTGCCCGGCAGTCGGCTGGTCCTGCAGTCTGACTCCGGTTCCAGCCATCTGTCTCCGGCCGCCTGCGGCAGCATCCGCGGTCCGTTCAGGTCTGACCGATTATAGCAATATAGGCTTCCGAATGCAACCGGAGTTAGCTGCCTTCCCGCGCGCTGATCTGCGTCAGGTGCCGGATTCCTGCAGCCAGTTCATCCGTAAATGCATCTTCCTTCATTCTCCAGCACCAGTTTCCGCCCAGTGTGGAAGGATGATTCATGCGCGCCTCCGCGCCAAGGCAGAGGTAGTCCTGCATGGGGATCACACACAGATCCGATACGCTCTCCATGGCCATGCGGATCAGGATCAGATTGCGCTCTCTGTCCGTCATCCCGGGATTCAGCCCCGCGTAGTCATCCGCCAGAGCGCGGTCCTCTTCATTCAGTTCCCAGTACCAGGCTGCAAGGGTCTGATTGTCATGGGTTCCGGTATAGACGACCGTATTGCGCACATAGCTGTGGGGCAGATAGTCGCTGCTTTCTCTGGAATCAAAGGCAAATTCCAGGACCTTCATGCCCGGGAAGCCGGAATCTTTTACCAGCTGTATCACGGACGGGGTCAGGTAACCGAGGTCCTCCGCGATGATGGATCTGGGGGTAACCGCGGGATTTTTCCGCAGTTCATTAAAGAGCTTCATGCCCGGCCCCTGCTCCCAGTGGCCTCCGGCCGCGTTCGGCGCTCCCGCCGGCACGGAATAATATGCGTCAAAGCCGCGGAAGTGGTCGATCCGCACGATATCGTAGAGATTCAGGCAATAAGAGATCCGCTCTTTCCACCAGGCAAAGCCGGTCGCCTCCTGGACCGGCCAGTTATAGAGGGGATTGCCCCACAGCTGGCCATCCGCTGAGAAAGCGTCCGGCGGGCATCCCGCCACAGCGACAGGTCTGTGATCTTCGTCAAACTGGAACAGTTCCGGATGAGACCAGGAGTCAGAAGAATCGGCTGCCACATAGATCGGAATATCCCCTATGATCTCCACGCCGGTTTCATTCGCATACTTCTTCAAAGCGCTCCACTGCTGCGTAAACTTATACTGGAGGAAGCGGTAATAATCCGCCTGCTCCTTCGTCCTGCTCTTCCAGTCCGCCAGAGCCTGCGCTTCCCTGAGCCGGATCTCATCGGGCCAGTCAAACCAGCTTCGTCCGCCCATCTCATCCTTGATGGCCATGAAAAGACAGTAATCATCCAGCCAGAAGGCATTGTCCCTGCAGAAGTCCTGAAAAGCCTGATCGGAGAGGATATTGCTCCTTTCAAAAGCCTTCTTCAGCAGGGGGAAGCGGTTCTCGTAGAGTTTCTGATAATCCACCCTGCTCTCGTCATCCTGACCGAAATCAGGCGTCCTGACCTCTTCTTCCGTCACAAGCCCTTCCTGCAGAAGGGTGTCCGGATCGATGAAATAGGGGTTTCCCGCAAAGGCTGAAAATGACTGGTAAGGAGAATCCCCGTATCCGGTAGGACCCAGGGGGAGAATCTGCCAGTAACGCTGTCCGGCCTTTCGGATCTGCCGGATCACACGTCTTGCACTCTCTGAAAAACTGCCGATCCCGTAAGGGGAAGGCAGGCTGGAAACAGGCAATAGTATTCCTGCTGCTCTCATATCGGACATTTCCTCCTGAAAAAACGGCCTGCGGACTGTGCATGCAGAGTGCAGGTCCGCGCGTGATCAGATCGCTTCCGCTCCGGCGAAATTGCGCCGGGCGCAGTTTAAGCGGGGCGGAATTCATTTTCTGCCTGAATCATATCATAGTGCCCGGAATTGTGCAATTCAGGAACACGGCGCGTGAATAGCAGCCGCTCCGTCGTTCCCGGGGCGCGCTTTCCCGGCAGGGCTTTTTCATCCTTCCGGAGTGTGGTATGATAAGCAGGAGCAGCCGGTCATCCACACCGCCTGCAGATTCAGAACAGACATTTCCCTTAAAGAAAGGACAATCCTAATGGCACAGAATCCGATTATCACAATCACCATGGAAGACGGCGGCGTCATGAAAGCCGAACTCTATCCGGAATATGCTCCGAACACCGTCAGCAACTTCCTCTCTCTGGCAGCATCCGGCTTCTACAACGGACTGATCTTCCACCGCGTAATTCCGGGCTTCATGATCCAGGGCGGCGATCCGGAAGGATCCGGCATGGGCGGCCCCGGATATTCCATCAGAGGAGAATTCCGCCGCAACGGCTTCAAGGCTAATACGCTTAAGCACACAGCCGGCGTCCTCTCCATGGCCCGCGCCATGAATCCGAACTCCGCCGGTTCCCAGTTCTTTATCATGCACAAGAATGCACCGCATCTTGACGGCGATTACGCAGCTTTCGGCAAAATCATCGAAGGAATGGACGTCGTGGACCGTATAGCGTCAGTCCAGACCGATTACTCTGACCGTCCGATGGAGGACCAGGTAATCCGCTCCATGACCGTCGAGACCTTCGGGGAGAGCTATCCGGAGCCGGAAAAGATCTAAACCACAGAAGAAACGGACTGCGGAAGGTATACGCTGCAGAAACTATGCGCTGCAGAAGCTATACGCCGCAAAAGCTATGCGCCGCGAAAAGGTATGCGC
>DGHP01000133.1:6499-9477 GCA_002392705.1 Lachnospiraceae bacterium UBA3845
TATGCGCCGCGAACGATCTGAAGAAGAGACTGAAAAAAACCGCTCAGGACACATGCTCTGAGCGGTTTTATCTGCCTTCCTGTTCAAGTCTCTTCAGCAAATCCAGCCTTTGTCAGTCTCCACAGATCTGTGCTGTTCTCTCCCCTGTCCTTCTCAGGAACGTCCTGTTTCACAAATCCGAGGCGTCGGGCCAGCCGGGCGGATTCCTCGTTGTCTCTGCTGATTCCGGCATAGATCTCTTCACATTCAAGTTCCCTGAAGGCATACTGAAGAACGGCTCTGCAGGCTTCCTGGGCATACCCTCTGCCCCTCTGCCTGCTGTCGATCAGATAGCCCAGTTCCAGTCTTCCTCCTTCCGTCCGCCGGTCCGCGGCAGGCATCAGGCCGCAGCGCCCGATTACCGCGCCGCTCTTTTTCTCCTCCACAGTCCAGAGCCCGAAACCGAAAAAGGAATATGCGTACTGAATATAGCGGAGAAACTTCTCCCTCTCCGTCTCAAGATCCCCGGAAAATGAATCCGTCGTCGCGTCCGGGCCCAGCTGCCGGCTCATCCGGAAAATGGAATCAAAATCCTCCGCGGTGCTCTCACGCAGGATCAGTCTTTCTGTCTCGGCGATACAGACAGGCAGATGGAGAAAACGCCTCAGTACATTCCGGAAAAAGGCTCCGTCCAGTTCCTCAAAAGAAGAAAGAACCATCCCGGCTCCCGGGAAGTAATGTCCGGCCTTCTCCGGGGGCTGGAAGCCGATCACGCAGATCCCCTGCTCCGTCAGCTCCTTTGCCAGGCCGGAATTGTCTGTGACGATAATCTGATCTCCTCTTCTGTCCGTCTTCCCGTACGCGATCCTGTTTTTCACCTCTTCCGCCTGCAGGCAGGCCCAGGAGATACCCTCCGAATCCAGACCGGAAATCATGCCGGCCGCACCCGGCAGGGCAAGATACTCCTTAAGATCCCCCGAATGCAGTACAAAAAGTATCCGCAGGCTTTCTCCCATTCTCCTGTCCTTTCTTTAAAACTGAAAAACCGGCACACAGAACGCATATGTTTCTGTGTGCCGGTTCTGATTCAGATCAATCTGTCAGACCAGTTCAAGTACGACTTCCATCGCACCGTCGCCGCGGCGCTGCCCGATCTTGATGATACGGGTATAACCACCATTGCGGCCTGCATACTTGGGTGCAATCTCATCAAAAAGCTTTGCAACCATGTCGATCTGCTTTGTATTTCTCTTTTTGCCTGCTGCTTCCTTCGGAACTTCCTTGATCGGATAGAGAACCTTCAGCATCTGGCGTCTTGCATGAAGTCTTGCCGGCTTATCCTTCTTGATCTCCTTCTGGACTTCATCATAAACCGTAACCTTATGTCCGTCGACAACTTCCTTGACTCTCTTACCGTCCTTGTCCTTACGCGGAACCTTGGCTGTTACGGTGACATTCTCAAAATCATCTTTCTCTCTGATTGCAAGTGCGATCAGACCTTCCGCGATCTTCGCGGCTTCCTTCGCCTTCGCCTCAGTGGTGATGATTCTGCCATGATAAAGCAGCATGGTGACCTGGTTGCGGAGCAGAGCTTTTCTCTGGGAAGCGGTTCTGCTCAACTTTCTGTATCCTGACATGTCTGTATCCTCCAATTCATGCCTGCATGCGTGCTCACTTCGGTCTTACCGCCGGCAGGCGTATTTGTTGTATATAAATATCTGTAACGGTTATCCTCAGTTATTCTGCAGTTCGAAGCTGCGGAGCATCGGACGGAAGCTTAAAGCTCCTCGCCTGACCTCAGGCTCAGACCGAGTTCCTTCAGCTTTGCAAGAACCTCTTCCAGCGACTTGCGGCCGAGATTGCGGACCTTCATCATGTCTTCAGAGGTCTTGTTGCAGAGTTCCCCGACCGTATTGATCCCGGCCCTCTTGAGGCAGTTATAGGATCTGACGGAGAGTTCAAGCTCATCGATCGTCATCTCAAGGATTCCGCCGTCGGTCTGTCCTTCCGGCTGTGTCAGCACGGGCTGAAGCGGCGTATCAGACAGATCAATGAACAGCTTCAGATGATCACTGAGGACCTTCGCGGCCATACTGACAGCCTTGTCGGGAGCAAGTGTTCCGTTGGTCCAGACATCCAGCGTGAGCTTGTCGTAATCGGTATCCTGTCCGACACGGGTATTCTCGACGGTCATGTTTACACGCTCAACCGGTGTGTAGATCGCATCGACAGCGATCACGCCGATCGGCATGTCATCCTTCTTGCCCTTGTCAGCGCTCACATAGCCTCTGCCGTTCGTGATGGTGAGCTCCATGCTGAGCTTGCAGTCCGGTCCTCCGTTCAGGGTCGCGATGACCTGATCCGGGTTCACGATCTCAATATCCTGATCTACATCGATGTCCGCTCCGGTCACTTTGCCTTCGCTGGAGAATTCGATGTAAGCCGTCTTCGGTTCCTCTGTGCCTGAATTGTTCTTGATCGCCAGATTCTTGATGTTAAGGATGATCTCTGTGACATCCTCCTTCACACCGGGAATACAGCTGAATTCATGCAGAACGCCGTCGATCTTGACCTGGCTCACCGCACTTCCGGGCAGCGAGGAAAGCATGATCCTGCGAAGAGAGTTGCCAAGGGTCGTCCCGTAGCCGCGCTCAAGCGGTTCCACCACAAAACGGCCATGCTTCTTATCCTCAGACATCTCCGCTACTGTAATATTAGGTATGATGAAATCGAACAATTTAGCCCCTCCTTATAGGTTTTAACGTTCACGAGGGTTGCACTGATTGTATTTAAGCGCAGGAGCGTTCCGGCTCCCCTGCCTGCCGGCAGTAAATGACCGCGGTCTGAACCGGCTTAATGAAAGCGGCCCGGACCGGGTTCATCCTATTACTTGGAATACAACTCGACGATCTGGACTTCATCAACCGGAACATCGATCATCTCTCTGGTCGGAAGCTCCTTAACCGTGCCCTTGAGTGCTTCTGCGTCATACTCAAGCC
>DGHP01000051.1 GCA_002392705.1 Lachnospiraceae bacterium UBA3845
CGCTGTATAGATCTCAGCTTCCGTTGCCGCCGCCTCTGCAGGCATCTCGGCTTCCGTCGCCGCCGTCTCTGCAGGAGTCTCGGCTTCCGTCACTGCTGTCGCGGCAAGAGTCTCAGCCTCCGTTGCCGCTGTCACAAACGCGGTCTCAGCTTCTGTTGCTGCCGTCACCGCGGAGGTCTCAGCTTCTGTTGCCGCCGTCGCTGCAGGCGTCTCGGCTTCCGTCGCTGCCGTCTCTGCAGGAATCCCGGCTTCTGTCACTGCTGCGATTTCAGCTTCCGTCGCTGCTATTGCGGCTGCGGTTTCTGCTTCCGTCACTGCTGTCGCGGCAAGAGTCTCAGCCTCCGTTGCCGCTGTCACAGACGCGGTCTCTGCTTCTGTTGCCGCCGGCACTGCAGGAGTTTCGGCTTCCGTTGCCGCCATCGCTGCAGGCGTCTCAGCTTCTGTTGCTGCTGTCGCGGCTGCGGTCTCTGCTTCTGTTGCCGCCGGCACTGCAAGAGTTTCGGCTTCCGTTGCCGCCGTCGCTGCAGGCGTCTCGGCTTCTGTTGCCGCTGTCACCGCAGACGTCTCAGCTTCTGTTCCTGCCGTCACCGCGGAGGTCTCAGCTTCTGTCCCAAAGAGCACCGCGGGCACGGTAAATACCGTTTCTTCCTCTGTTTCTGCCGGAAGGACGGCCATCGGATCAGCCTCTGTCTCCCCCGGAAGAACTCCCGTCAGGTCAGCCTCCGTCTCCGCCGGAAGGGCTCCCATGGGATCAGCTTCCGTCTCCGCCTCCGTACCGGCTTCCTGAAGCGCCAGCGCTTCCGACAGGGCCTGCTCTACCTTGAGGACATCCAGAGAAGCGCTCAGGGGATCTGTCTCTGCCTGGACAACCGCTCCCTCCGATGTCGAAGCGGCCGTCTCACCCGGAAGTTCCGCGTTGATCTCTTCCATATTCTCGGGAGCCAGATAGATATCGGTCGATCCGAATCTGCTCTCCTCACCGGTTGTAAGTACTTCTACCAGAATCTCGGGACGCTCTCCGTCGGAAGCGATCTTCGCTTCTCCGTCGAAGTCCGGTCCGTACCAGGAACTGATCAGAGCGTATGCGTCTTCCTGCGATACCGAAGGATCCAGGCTGATCCGTACATAGTCCACGCATCTGAAATCATCCAGATGATAGTGCAGGGAGCCGTTCACATCCGGGCTGAACCATACATTCTCATAATCCACGCTCCAGTCAGTGGCCGTGGTCGTCAGTCCGTAATTCTCCTGCTCCGCGCGCTCAACCTCATCCGAAGTCATGCCGAAATCCATAGAACGGAAATCATAGGACAGGATCTCCGTCTCGCCTTCAATCACCTGCGCCTGCGGAATGCTTTCCGTATACTTCGCATATGCTTCCTCGAACTCGGAGGTCTTCAGCTCCTGTGCGGCTTTCACGCTGTTATAATCGCCGGTAATGTTCTGGGCGGAGTCCACGACAGCCGTAAATTTCACCTGCATGGCGCCGACCATCGCAGCCTCTTCCTTATATTCGGCCGGGGCGTTCTTCAGCAGCTGGTACAGCCCGTTCACCTTATCCTGGGAAACCTTGAGCAGTTCCAGCTCTGTCTTGTAGGAATCGCTGGCCATATAGGAAGCGATGGCGCTGTTGAAATCTTCCCTGAAGTTCCCGGAAGCATCCTTCGTGTATGCATCCGTCGCATAATCATCGACTTTGCACACACTGTTGTACCAGACAGAAGTCACATGGTCGAGCAGCTTGTTGGCCTGGATCACGCCTGTCTGCGCGCTGGAGCCATAGAGCTTCATGGTGTCAGAATAGGAATTCAGGTTCTCCAGATGCTCCCTGTAGGCAAGGGACTCGCTCTCGGATTCGCTCTCCGCGATCAGGCGCAGCCTCTCGGATTCCGACATGGCCTCCGACTCCGCGATATAAGCCGCTTCCGAAGCAGCCTGGGACTCCGCCTCCGAGGCAGCCTCGGAATTCGCCGTGCTCTCAGACTGGGCGATGCTCTCGGACTCCGCCCTTTCGGCGGCCTCTCTCTTCTCCCGCTTCCCGATCAGGTACTGGGAAAGCGCGAAGATGATCACCGCGGCGATCGCAAGAACATCAAAGAAAATGATCCAGCCTCCGGAGACCTTTCCGTTTTTCTTCCCGCTCTCCGGATCCGTATTGGAATTCTGCGGGCTTTCGCCGCTGATGCTGTGCCCGCATTCCGGGCATACCACCGAATTCTCAGGAATTTCCTTTCCACACTGAGGACAAATCTTTACTGCCATTCCCGTTCCTCCTTGTTCTCCCCATTCCCGGTCCCCTGTTCAATCCTGAGAAGACCGGTATCAATTCCATGCCGGCGGAACCGCGCCTGAACTTGCGTCAGATTCAGGTTCCTGAATTCATCTGCGCGCCTGCGGGTCCTCTCCTCCGCCATTGTAAATCTGATGTTATCTGCTCCTCCCGCGGCGAATGTCGCAGGAAGCCGTGCGCAATGTTCTGAATACGCAAAAATACAACCTATACTATATCATCTCCGGCCTGTTTCCGCAACAAGTGCAAACAAGCTTTTCATGATAAAAAGGAGACGGCAGCGCCGTCTCCTGATGCTTTTGCTGTATTCTTTTTCCCCTGCTTTCCGGTGCCCTTCGCGGACGCTCACTTCTTACTCCGCGATATACCCTCCGCAGTATTCACATCTTCCGTCTGCTCCGACTTCCGTCTCCGCCTTGCAATAGGGGCAGATGACCACCTTCGGCGCGGAAGCCTGCTCCTCCTGCGCACCTTTTCCGGTGAGGGCGGCGGTGATCTCATTGGCGATATTCTGATAACGCGCATACTCCGGCTTCAGCATCGGATCAAATGCCGTTCCGGCAATCACAGGCTCAATCGTCACGGTGCTCCTGTTCAGGCGGAACTTCATATCATCAAAATACGGATTATTCACGTTAATCAGATAATCGAACTGATAATCGTGGCTGTAGCGGGCGGGATGATAACTCACTTTCTTTGTCTCCTCGCCCTGCTTGACCTCGCGCATCATCTCATCGACGTCCTCGTCAATGTTCAGGCTGCATCCGGTCACGTCGGAAAGGCTGATCACATCCGGGTTTTCCTCCGTAATTCCCCTCGGATTCCTTGTCAGGATCATCTTCCGGGCTTCCTCATCCAGGAGAATATTCCAGTTATCGGCGGCAATCGTCCGGGTTGTATGGAAGGCCTTCACCTCTTCCAGGTTCTCAGCCCTGTACTCCAGCTGTCCTCTGATCTCCTCAACCGTACTGCTCCTGCGGTCACTGAACCAGGGCGAGAGTTTCGCGGCGCACTGCTTGCAGCAGTTTCCGTCCTCCAGCTTTCTGTTTCCCAGAAGACCGATCTCGCCTCCGCAGAGATCACATACCTTCTTTTCAAATAAACTTCCAAACAGTCCCATAAATGTCATCTCCTTTCTTCAGGCGGCAGACAGGCTGCGTTATATATATACTGCCGGCTGCCCGCTCTCACGCGCGGCAGTCCCGTCTTATGCCGGACCTTATTACCAACATTTTACCATAGGGAATATCCTGTGACCATAAGGCAGGCCCTCTATAAAATAAAAACTTTCTTAAGGAACTGCCGAAGAATCAAAGAAGCCTGACGCCCCGGATCCGGCAGGTTCTGGTGCCGACCACAAGATAATTGTTCCAGACCGCGGGGGAAGCCTCGATGTTTCCATCCGAGATCTGATAGGCGCAGAGCTCTTCTCCCGTCTTACCGTCCAGAATATAGAGCGTTCCGCCCGAGCTGCAGTAAAGGACACGGCCGGTTCCGTCCGCGTCGTAGATGCAGACAGGGGACGACCAGGCATAGAGCGCGCTGTGCTCCCATTTCACCTCGCCGGTTTCGCAGTCCAGGCAGGCGAGCACTCCGCTTGACTGGTTGCCGGTCATGGACACCGTGGCGTAGATGCAGCCGTCAAGTTCTCCTTTCCCCAGGGCGATCGTTGACTGCACGCCTCCGGAAACTCCTTTGATGGTGCAGCAGTCGTAATCCGTCTGCCAGACCTTCTCGCCGGTCTCGGCGTCGATCTTCCAGATCGGTACGGGCGCTGTCGTGTTCGCGCGCCATCCGAGGTGGAAGGAGGTGCTTACATAGAGATAAAGGTGCCCGTTCTCAATGGACAGGACCGGCGTGGAATTCGAGTCATCCAGCGTATCCGCCGTCCATACCAGCTGCAGTGTATTCAGGTTCAGGCACATAAGATCCCCGCCGTTGTCGGCGACAAACAGATAGCCTTTATAGACCGCCGGGCTGGTCTCCATGCCGAGCCAGTAGGTTTCCTCATTTGTCCGGACTCCGTAATAATGCCATTTGACAAAACGGTCCGGGTTAACTGAAATCCGGCCGGAAGCAGGGTCATACTGCGTGTTGAGATGCACAAGGTACAGGATCCCGTTTTCCCCCGGCCAGATCAGGGTGTCCGTTTCCGCGTCGACCAGAGGAGAGGCGTCAAAGAGGCTGACCGTGCCTCTGAGCGAGAAGGGATCCGTATCTCCGAAGGTGTACTGGACGCTGAGATCCATCAGGCTGACGATGAAGGTATGCGCGTATCCCTCATTGCTGTTGTAGCCCGCTCCCAGATACAGCAGCGGATATCCTCTCGGGTCAAGGGCGCCGGCTCCCTTGAAGGTGAAGCCCAGATAAAGGGTGTCCCTGGTTGCTTCCCCGGTCTCCAGGTCCAGGAAATAGACATAGCCGTCCATGCAGGCGTAAATAACCTCAACCATGCCGTCTTTGGCTTTGGCCCAGTCATACATGTTCATGAACTGCTTCTCTTCCCTGGTCCACATCCGCATCAGCGGCTGCCCGGTCCATCCGCTTCCGGTCCAGAGCGCGTCCTGAAACTGAAGGGAGCCCGTGGTTACCGACCATACGTCCTCAACGCGGTTTTCTTTTATAAAAGTGTTCCCGTAGGTCGGATCATCCCGGAAATTATTGCCGCGGAAAGTGAAGATTCCTGCTTCCTGCCGGTAGTCCTCCCCGTATCCGAAGCTGATCTCCGTGGGCGGCGCATAGGAAGCCGTATTTTCCAGCACTTCCCCGTTTACTTCAATCTCCGTCCAGGCGATCTGGTTCGCCGGATTCGTAGTCTCCGTGCAGTAAGGCTCAAAAGGAAGCTCCGTCTCAGCTGCCGTCTCCGGTTCCGCCGCAGCCGTATCTTCTTCCGTCTGTCCGATAACAGCAGCTTCCCCGCCGGTTCCGGCCGTGCCGCTTTCTTCTTCGGCAGAGACAGGAGCCTCCTCCTGCTTCCGGCTGATCCCGGTAAGTACAAAGATCCGGTCCCGCACCTCCCGCGCAAGGTCCGGGCGCAGAACCGCTCCGGCTGCCGCCACGGCGATGATCAGCAGAAGCAGAATCAGCAGCGTCAGGCGCAGGACATGCCGCTTCGGCTGGTACAGGGACAGCTTCTCTTCCCCCGCGTAGCGGCTGAATTCTTCAAATTTACTATTTTCCGGCTGCATCACACATATACCCGTTAATCGTCTTCCATGTACAGAACTGAACGCATCTGTGCTATATTATAATGGATATCAGCGAAATTGGACGAACAAAATTTCAGAACGGGTCCGATCCCCGCCTGAATCATTTTTCTGAACATAGAAACGGAGGATTCCCGAATGAAATTCATTTCCTGGAATATCGATTCCCTGAACGCTGCCCTGACCGGCAGCAGCGAGCGCGCCGGCCTCACCAGAAAGGTCCTTGAAGACCTTGCTTCGGAAAACGCGGACCTGATTGCCATCCAGGAGACAAAGCTTCCGGCGGGAGGCATGAATAAAAAGCAGAAAGAAGCCCTCGAGGAGCTGTTTCCGGACTATGAAGCCGTCAGCGTAAGTTCCGTCGAGCCCGCCAGGAAAGGGTACGCGGGCACCATGGCGCTCTGCCGCAGGGGCCTTCTCTTTGAGGCGGATTTCCCCGCCATAGGGGCGCCGGAGCCGATGGACTGTGAAGGCCGTCTGATCACCCTGGAACTACCCGATTTTTATTTCAACCTGGTCTATACACCCAACGCCGGGGACGGTCTGAGGAGACTGAAGCAGCGGCAGGAATGGGACCGGCTCTATGCGGACTATCTGATGAAGCTGGACGAAAAGAAGCCGGTGATTGCCTGCGGAGACTACAATGTCGCCCACAAAGAGATCGACCTGGCCCACCCTGCCTCCAACCATATGTCCCCGGGTTTCACCGATGAAGAGCGCAGCGGTTTCAGTCATCTGCTTGACTGCGGCTTTACGGATACCTTCCGCCATGTCCACGGCGATCTGAAATGCGCCTACAGCTGGTGGTCCCAGCGGATCCGGACAAGCAAGACCAACAATTCGGGCTGGAGAATCGACTATTTCCTGGTCAGCAGCAGAATCGCGGACAGGGTCGTCCGCTCGGAGATGCTGGACTCCGGCAGCCGCCAGGACCACACGCCGATTCTCCTGGAGATAAACTGATCAGCCCTTCTCCCTCAGCGGGGAAGGCCTGTCCGGACGATAAGGAGGCAGCAGATTATGAAAGTTATTCCCACGAAGGATGCCGTCGGCATGGTTCTGTGCCACGATATCACGCAGATCATCAGGGGCGTCACGAAAGACGCCGCCTTCCGCAAGGGACATATCGTTACAGAAGAGGACATTCCCGTCCTTCTCAGCCTGGGAAAAGACCGGCTCTATGTCTGGGAGAATGATGAAAATACGCTGCACGAAAATGAAGCCGCGGAGATTCTCTGCTCTCTGTGCCGGGGTGAAAATGTCGGCAGGGGCGAAGTCAAAGAGGGAAAGATCAGCCTTCATGCCGAATGCGGCGGCCTTCTGAAAGTAAACAGCCCCGGAATGCGGGCGGTCAACCGCTTCGGCGAGATGATGATCGCGTCCAGGCACGGGAATTTCGCGGTAAAGAAAGGGGATCCGCTGGCCGGTACCCGCATCATCCCCCTGGTGATCGCAAAAGAGAAGATGGAAAAAGCCCGCGCCGCATGCCTGGAGGCCTCGGGCGGAGAAAAAATCCTGAATGTGAAGCCGTTCCGGCACAAAAAAGTCGGAATCCTGACGACGGGAAACGAGGTCTTCTACGGCAGGATCCGGGATACTTTTACACCGGTCATCCTTGAAAAATTCGCGGAATATGACGCCGAAATCATCGCCCATGAGATCTGCGGCGACGATGACCGCATGGAGACCGCCGCGATCCTCAGGATGGCCGCGGCCGGCGCGGACATCATCGTCTGCACCGGAGGCATGAGCGTTGATCCGGATGACCGCACGCCCCTGGCCATCCGGAATACGGGCGCGGAGATCATTTCCTACGGAGCCCCTGTCCTTCCCGGCGCCATGTTTCTCCTGTCCTATCTCAGGCAGGCGCCGCAGCCCGCACGCACAGACGCTGTCCCTGAGCCGTCCGCCGGTACAGGAGCAGGCCAGGAGCCGTCCGCCGGTACAGAAGCAGGCCAGGAACCGTCCGCCTGCCGGCAGGAGGAGCGGACCATCACCATTATGGGACTTCCCGGCTGCGTCATGTACGCGAAAAGGACCATCTTCGACCTGATCCTGCCCCGGGTCATGGCGGACGATCCCGTGACAGCCGAAGAACTTGCGGATCTCGGAGAGGGCGGCCTGTGCCTGAACTGTCCGGTCTGCACCTTCCCGAACTGCGCTTTCGGAAAATGAACTGGCCTGCAATATGGAGGGCCGTGAATAGCAGCTTCCCGGAAAAGAAAGAACCCCGTCTCATGAGGCCGTGATGATAAGCCTTCAGGAGACGGGGTATTTTTATAGGCTTACGAATGAATCAATCTTCCGCGGCTTCGCGGAAATCCTTCAGCGCAGTTTTGCGGAGATCGCTCAGCGCAGCTTCGCGCGGATCTTCGGCGTCACGATCTGGATGGCGATCACGACCAGAAGGATGACACCCTTGATGGCGTTGTTGATCAGGGAATCCATCTTCAGCGCGACGAAGTATCGAAAAGAATCTTTCAGAATCTCTTAAACGTTCAGCGTTCCCATTTCCATCCGGAAACTTCCGGAAGATCCGTGCCGTATTCATGAATATACTGCTTGTGCTGAACCAGCTTGTTGCGCATCTTCTGATAGAGATAGGCGCCTCTGTTGCCCAGCTGCGGCAGATGGCGCAGGGCCTCGATCACGAGATGGAAGCGGTCGATATCGTTCTGGACGCGGACGTCGAACGGTGTGGTGATCGTACCCTCTTCCTTGTAGCCGCGTACATGCATCAGACGGTTGTTATGCCTGCGGTAGGTCAGCTCATGCACCAGGCTCGGATAACCGTGGAAGGCGAAGATGACCGGTTTGTCTGTCGTAAAGAGCAGGTCGTAATCCGCGTCGGACAGGCCGTGGGGATGCTCGTTGTGCGGCTGGAGCTTGAACAGGTCAACCACGTTGATAAAGCGGATCTTCACATCCGGAAGTTCCTCATGAAGGATCGACACGGCGGCCAGGGCCTCCAGGGTCGGTGTCTCGCCGGCGCAGGCAAATACCACGTCCGGTTCCTGGCCCTGATCATTGCTTGCCCAGTCCCAGATGCCGATGCCCTGAGTGCAGTGCTGCACGGCTTCCGCCATGGTGAGCCACTGCGGGCGCGGATGCTTGGAAGCCACGATCACATTGACATAGTTCCTGCTGCGGATGCAGTGGTCAAATGTGGACAGCAGGCAGTTTGCATCGGGCGGCAGATACAGGCGGACAACGTCTGCCTTCTTGTTGGCGATGTGATCCATGAAGCCCGGATCCTGGTGTGTGAATCCGTTGTGGTCCTGCTGCCAGACGGTGGAGGCCATGATCAGGTTGAGGGACGCGATCTCCTCCCTCCAGGGCAGCTGGTTGCAGACCTTGAGCCATTTGGCGTGCTGCGCCGCCATGGAATCGATGATTCTCGCAAATGCCTCGTAGGTGGCAAAGAAACCGTGGCGTCCGGTGAGCAGATAGCCCTCCAGCCAACCCTCGCACATATGCTCGGAAAGCATCGAATCCATTACGCGGCCGCCAGGCGCAAGATGATCATCGATCTCGAGAGTCTTCGCGTTCCAGTCGCGGTTTTCCACTTCAAAAACAGCTCCAAGACGGTTGGAGGTGGTCTCGTCCGGTCCGAAGATCCGGAAATTCTTCGCGTCCGCATTGAGAGCGAAGATGTCACGGATGAACTTGCCAAGTTCCGTCATATCCTGGCCGTCTTTTCCGCCGTGTTCGGTCACTTCCACCGCGTAATCACGGAAATCAGGCATTCTCAGGTCGCGCAGAAGCTTTCCGCCGTTGGCGTGGGGATTCGCTCCCAGCCTTCTGTCGCCGGCCGGGGCCAGCGCCTTTATTTCCGGAATCAGGCGGCCCTTCTCATCGAACAGTTCCTCCGCGTGATAGCTCCTGAGCCATTCCTCCAGAACCTTCAGATGCTCTTCGGGCTTATCCATCATAATCGGAACCTGATGGGCTCTCCAGTATCCTTCCACTCTCTCCCCGTCCACAAATTTCGGACCGGTCCAGCCCTTGGGCGTGCGGAGGACGATCATGGGCCATACGGGACGCGCGGGATCATTGTTTGCGCGGGCGTTCTCCTGGATCTCCTTAATCCTTTCGATCACCTTGTCCATGGTTTCCGCCATGAGCCTGTGCATGGTCATCGGGTCCTCCCCTTCGACAAAATAAGGCTCCCAGCCGCAGCCGTGGAAGAAATCCGTGATCTCCTGATGAGACATGCGGGCAAAGATGGTCGGGTTCGCGATCTTGTAGCCGTTCAGATGAAGGATCGGCAGAACCGCTCCGTCCGAAACCGGGTTGAGGAACTTGTTGGACTGCCAGGAGGTGGCAAGCGGGCCTGTCTCCGCCTCGCCGTCGCCCACGGTAACGGCCGCGATCAGGTCCGGATTGTCAAAAACGGCGCCGAAGGCATGAGCGATGGAATAGCCGAGCTCGCCGCCCTCATTGATGGAGCCGGGTGTCTCCGGAGCGCAGTGGCTCGGAACGCCGCCCGGGAAGGAGAACTGCTTGAAGAGCTTCTGCATGCCGGCCTCATCTTCGCTGATATTCGGATAAACCTCGCTGTAGGAACCCTCCATGTAGGTATTGGCAATAAAGAAATTTCCCCCGTGGCCCGGGCCCGAGAGCAGAATCATGTCCAGATCATATCTCTTGATGACACGGTTCAGGTGGACGTATACAAAGTTCTGGCCCGGAACGGTGCCCCAGTGGCCGACGATCTTTTTCTTGACCATATCGATGGTCAGAGGCTTCTTCAGGAGGGGATTCTCCAGAAGATAAAGCTGCCCGGCGGACAGATAGTTGGCCGCCCTGAACCAGGCATTCATTTTTTCAAGAAGTTCCTCCGTAAGAGGTCCCTTCTCGATGCAGCAGTTCATTTCGTTTTCACTCATGCCGTAATCCTTTCCTTTCTTTTTTATCGTAAAGGGAAATCAGTAGTTTTCCGCATTTACCTGAAAATAACTCTGCGGATGATCGCAGACCGGACAGCGGTCCGGGGCCTTGGTCCCGATCACGATATGCCCGCAGTTGCGGCACTCCCACACTGTGACGCCGGCCTTTCTGAAGACCTCCATCGCTTCCACATTCTGCAGCAGCTTTCTGTAGCGCTCTTCATGATGTTTTTCAATGGCTGCCACGCCGCGGAACTGCTCCGCCAGATCATGGAAGCCTTCTTCATCCGCCTCCCGGGCGAAGCGGTCATACATGTCGGTCCATTCATAATTCTCGCCTTCCGCGGCATGCAGAAGGTTCTGCTTCGTATCGCCCAGCCCGCCCAGCGCCTTGAACCAGAGTTTTGCGTGCTCCTTCTCATTTTCCGCGGTCTTAAGGAAAAGCGCCGCGATCTGTTCGTAGCCGTTCTTTTTCGCAACAGAAGCGAAATAGGTATACTTGTTGCGGGCCTGGCTCTCCCCTGCGAACGCGGTACGGAGATTCTCTTCCGTGCGGGTGCCTGCGTAGGGATTCGCGGCTTCCTCTGCAGGTTCAGCAGAAGTTTCCGCAGGAATCTCAACCTTTTCAAAATCGGAGGCCGGATGCTTGCAGACCGGACAGATGAAATCTTCAGGAAGTTCCTCCCCGACATATTCATAGCCGCAGATCCTGCAGCGCCAGATCACCTGGCCGTCCTTTGTGGTGCCGGCCTTTTCCGGTGCCGGTTTGATATTCTTCTGATAGTAGGTATAAGTGACCGAGGGATCGTCGGTCAGCTTGTCCAGATCCGTCACTTCCGCAATAAAAAGCATATGGGAGCCGAGATCCACAGACTGGCATACCCTGGCGGAAATCCAGGCATTGGTTCCTTCCGTGACAATCATCGTGCCATTCTCAGCACGGCGGCAGGCCGTATAGTCAGCGAATTTGTCCACATCGCGTCCCGACTGGAAACCGAAGTGCCGGAAGAGATCGAAGGACGCTTTCTCGGAGATAACGGAAACTGTAAAGCATCCCGAATCGGCGATCATGCCGCAGGTATAGTTGGACTTGTTGACGGCAACAGAAATGCGGTTGGGTTCGGAGGTTACCTGGCCCACTGTGTTGGTGATGCAGCCATTGTCACGCCCGTCCCGGACGGAACAGATGACAAACAGGCCGTATGTCAGATCATACATTGCTTTTTTATTCATGAGTCCTCCTCTCTGCCGGTACATTCCGGCATGTCTTTTTCCGGTCTCTGCGGACTGCAGATACAGAACAGGCATCTATCTGCCGGTCATCCGGAACAGATCTTATCCGCGGCATATTCATTATACCTGAAAAAGGCCGCCCCGCAAAGGGACGGCCTGCCATATAATTCAGGAACATCCGAAGTTCCCGCCAAACTGCCGCCCGTCCCGCCGGACGGGCAGCGTATCCGTCAGTGCAGCTGCTCAGGCAGCGACATCCTCCGCATTTTCCAGAGCTGCCGCAATGCTTTCCGCAGCAAGCTTGCCGGAGGTCACAGCCCAGCCGTTGTTGGCTCCGGACGGAGAATCATCGCCCATCACTCCGCCGACTACCTCGCCCGCAGCATAGAGGCCGCCGATCACAGCGCCGTCCTTGTTGATCACATGGAGTTCTTCGTCAATTACAAGGCCGCCCATGGTGGTTGCGAAGCGGGGTTTCTGCTCCACGAGATAGTAGGGGCCGTCGCCGATGGGCATGGTCATGTAGTCCGCGGAGCGGCCGAACTCGGCGTCCTCGCCTGCTTCCACATAACCGTTGTAGGTTTCAATCGTCTCTGCCAGGGCATCCGGATCAACGCCGGCCGCTTCCGCTGCCTCTGCGATGGTCTCTCCATGCGCGAAGACAGGCGTGCTGCTTCCGTTGGCTTCCAGATATTCGGAGACGGCATATCCGACAGCGTCCTTCCAGACGTCGAAGGTTGCCTGATCCATTACCAGGTAAAGCATCTGGCCGGTCTGCTGCAGCTCTGTCTCAAGAATGGTCCGGTTGCTGGCTTTTTCATTGACAACGCGCTTACCTTCCTGATTGACCAGAATCGCGCTCATGGTCCAGGCCGGGATATTGCCGTTGATGGTGGACTTGGCGATGCCTTCCGAGACTTCGATCCCGTTCGGATATCTCTTGCCGTATTCAAGAAGTCTCGTATCGGCGTCGATTCCTTCCGCGGTGGCCATGATCAGTCCGTCGCCGGTGGAGGAAACCGGACCGTAGTACAGGGCGTTCTTCAAATCCCCTTCCAGCAGGTCCTTGTTATAGCCGTATCCGCCGGTCGCCAGCAGGACGGCGTCCGCACTGATCGTATATACGGTATCGGCATCATTGGCGACAACGCCGGTCACATTCCCATTGCCGTCACTGAGAAGTTCCGTCGCCCGTGTGTTCAGGAGCACCTTCGCACCGGATTCTTCCACCAGGCCGCGGAGTGCTTCTGCGGCTCCGGCTCCGCTTCCGGTGTAGGCAAGCTCTCTGTCATGGGAATATTCCGCAAGCTTGTGCAGGCCGCCTTCCAGATTGAAGGTAACGCCGTTTTCCTGCAGCCAGTCGCTGGTCTCGCCGACATTTTCCGCATAAAGAGTGATCAGTTCAGGAACATTCAGGTTCGCGCCGTTGGCCATGAAATCTTCTACCATGCTCTCGACGGAGTCATCCGTTACGCCCAGATCCTGCTGCATTTTGGAGCCCATGACAACCTGGTTCCCGCCGCTGATGGAAATGGCGCCGCCCATGAAGGGCATCTTTTCCAGAAGGACAACGTCAAGGCCAAGCTGTCCGGCTCTGACTGCCGCCGTCATGCCTGCTCCGCCGCCGCCGATGATGACAAGATCGGCATCAAGTTCTTCCTGAAACTCAGGTTCTTTCTCTTCCACAGCTGCCGCTTTCAGAGCCTCCGCGTCTCCGCCTGCCTGCGTAACGCAGTCCGCGGCCGCAGCCAGAATCGCCTCGGATGTGACAGTCGCCCCGGCTACGACATCGACGCCGAGAGACTGATTGTCAACAATCTCTCCCGGAAGATTCTCAACAGCAGTGGTACCGATTCCGTCGGTCTCCATATGTTCGGTAACATTGACCGATTCGATCGCGTCCTCCGTGAAGGTGACCTCGACCTTGACATCGCCGTTTCTTCCTGCGGCGACCGCCTCATAAGTTCCCGGCGTGTAGGAGGCGCCGAAAACCGCCGCATTCATCATTGCAGCTGAAGCCAGTGTGCAGGCTCCGGTTAATAACCAGTTTCTCTTTTTCATCTTCTGTCCTTTCCGCAGGATGCCGCAGCTGCAGGTGTGGGAGACGCTGCGGCGAAACTGCTGTGTTTATTGGGGTCTTAAGGCTGCTTTTCGTTTGTTAAAATCATTATAGCATGCTCATTTTTTTTAATGATGAAAATAACCGGCAGATTCATAGCTTCAGACTATGAATTATTATGGTTTCAGGATATAATTCCGGCAGGAGGAACCGCTTATGAATATGAACCATCTGCTCTATTTTCAGGTACTGGCCAAATATGAACATTACGGAAAAGCAGCCGAAGAACTGCATATCAGTCAGCCTTCCCTGTCCAAGGCAATCCGGAATCTCGAGCTGGATCTTGGGGTGGAGCTGTTTGAAAAAAGCGGAAGGGGCGTCCGCCTGTCCGGCCAGGGAATCCAATATCTTGATTATGTGGAAAAAGCCCTGCATGAGCTGAGGCTGGGAAATGAAATCCTTCGCTATGAAAAAGCAAGCTTCGACGCTTTTGTTTCGGTTGGTCTGGCTCTTTCCGCAGCGTCCCCTGAATTTTCACGCTGGATGGCCGATTTCCGGTCTGCTTTCCGCGGAAAGGTTTTCTTCTCCTGCAAAAACGGAACGACAAACCAGCTGGTTCTTGCTCTGAAGAATGGAAGCGTTGACCTGATTCTCTGCTCGGAGGTGAAAGATCCCAGAATTGAAATGACGCCTTTATATTCCAACGATCTTGTTCTTCTGGTTCCACCGGGGCATCGTTTCAGCGGAAGAAAAAGGATCCGGCTGAGAGAGCTTGACGGCGAAAGCTTCGTCGCCCACAGCCGTGGTTCTGTCCTTCATGACATGCTGGCGGACATCTACCGCAGAAACAACCTCAATGTCAGCATCGTCAGCGAAGCGGATGAGAACGCGGCAATTATTGCGATGGTGCGCGCCGGGTTCGGATGCGGCATCATGCCCCGCAGCGAAGAAGTCGGCCGGAGCGGTTTCGGCGTCATCCCCATCCGGGATTCCGGATTCGAAAGCAGTATCTGCATCGGCCGCATGAAAGACCGGGAGATCTCAGAAGCGGCATCCGCTTTTTACAGACATGTAATCAGGCAAAGCAAAATGAATTGAAGCTGTCCGCCGCTGTCTTCTTACGGAGCCCCGCTCCGGAATTCCTCTTCCGGTTTGCTTCTGTGCCGGGAACTTGCT
>DGHP01000015.1 GCA_002392705.1 Lachnospiraceae bacterium UBA3845
GATCCAGGACCCTGCGGACCTCCGCATAGGGAGACTCCGCGCACACCGCAGGCGCAAAAACCAGGGCAGTTCCCAAGGCCGCGCCGATCAGGAAATGTCCTGCAGTTTTCTTTCTGTATAAAATCATTCTATCCCATCCCCGACTCTATTCTGATATTTTAAAATCCGGGTGGCATGCCTTCGTACAGTCACTTCAAACAACAGGCTCTAACAAGCAGCCAAACTCTCCCGGACAATACTGAACTCCGCAGGTATCCTTAATCTGCCTGCGGGATGAATGAATACCCACTTTCCCATTATAATATAAAAAACTCTGTCTGTCTTAAAAAAGGTCAAGGTCACGGCCAAAAACCCTGCTCCCCTGTGGTTCCTGCATGGCTCCCATCTCTGAACTCGACAAAAAATGATCAGCATCAAAAAACCTGCATCTGAATCCCAAATAGACGGAACGGAAAAAGACCGGGATCTAATGACCCCGGCCCCGATTTTACGCAATATCTTTCTTGTTTCTGATTAAGCAATATGCCCTTTATTCCTGATCACGTCGATCACCTGATCCACATACTTTTCGCATTCTTCCTGACTTTCGGCTTCGACCATGACACGGATCACAGGTTCGGTACCGGATTCCCGGACCAGGATGCGCCCGGTATCTCCGAGGGCATCCGCGACGGCCTGCACCGCCGCCTGCACGTCCGGATCGTTCTGGGCTTCCGGCTTGCTCTTCACCCGGACATTCTTCAGAACCTGCGGGTAGAATACCACCGGCGCCGCCAGCTCACTCATGGGCTTTTCCTTCGCCAGCATAACCTCCATGAGCTTCAGGGAAGTGAGGATTCCGTCTCCCGTCGTCTCATATTTCAGGAAGATCGTATGCCCGGACTGCTCGCCGCCGATCCGGTTGCCGGTCTGCACCATGTTCTCGTATACGTACTTGTCGCCGACCTTCGTCTTCTCATAACCGATTCCGACTTTGTCCAGCGCCTTGTAGAGGCCGAAATTGCTCATAACGGTGGTGACGACCTTGTTGTTGAGCAGTTTGCCGCGCTCCTTCATATACAGGCTGTAGATATACAGGGTATGGTCACCGGTAATGACATTGCCCTTCTCATCCACTGCCAGGCAGCGGTCCGCGTCGCCGTCGTAGGCGAATCCTACATCCAGCTTATTGTCAAGGACGAATTTCTGCAGATGCTCAATATGAGTGCTTCCGCAGTCGGTGTTGATATTGTAGCCGTCCGGCTCCGCGTTTATCACATAGGTCTTCGCGCCCAGGGCGTCGAACACGCCTTTCGCGATCTGCCATGCCGCGCCATTCGCGCAGTCCAGGCCGACCCTGACGTCCTTGAAGCTATACTTGCTCATGGAGATCAGGTAACCGATATAGCGATTTCGTCCGGAGACATAGTCCACGGTACGGCCGATATTCTCTCGTTCCGCGATCGGAATCTCAATCTTTCCGTCAATATAATCCTCAACCTTGAGGATCGTCTCCTCATCCATCTTCTCGCCTGAGGAGTTCAGCAGCTTGATTCCATTGTCATAATATGGATTATGGGAAGCGGAGATCATGATGCCGCAGTCAAAATCATCCACGCGGGTGATATATGCCACAGAAGGAGTCGTCGTAACATGCATGATATAGGCGTCCGCGCCGCTGGCCATGAGGCCGGTGCAGAGGGCGTATTCAAACATGTAGGAGCTTCTTCGGGTATCCTTGCCGATCACGACCTTGGCTTTCTTTCCCTGGTTCGCGCCATAGTACCAGCCCAGGAATCTGCCGATCTGGATCGCGTGCTCGAAGGTCAGATTCTTGTTGGCTTCCCCGCGGAAACCGTCCGTCCCGAAATATTTGCCCATGATTTACCGCTCCTCCTTATGGATGATCTCCCCATTGTCCTTCCAGATGCTGTTCTCCGGCACCAGGCCCCTCACACAGGAGGTGGGGTAGACATTGCTGTGGCGTCCGATGACCGTTCCCGGATTGCAGACCGCGTTGCAGCCGACCTCGACATAATCGCCGAGCATCGCGCCGAACTTCTTGATGCCGGTCTCGACATGCTCCGAACCGTTGTGTACAACCACCAGCTTCTTGTCGCTCTTCACATTGCTTGTGATGCTGCCGGCTCCCATGTGGCTGTAATAGCCGAGGATGCTGTCGCCCACATAGTTATAATGGGGCGTCTGCACATGGTCGAAGAGAATCACATTCTTCAGCTCGACAGAATTGCCCACCACACAGTCCGCGCCGACAAGCGCCGATCCGCGGATAAAGGCGCAGTGGCGCACCTCCGTCCCGGGCCCGATGATGCAGGGAGCGCCGAGGTAAGCAGACGGGAAAACCTTCGCCGTCTTGTGGACCCAGACATGCTCCTCCCGCTCCTCATAGTCATCGCCGAGGGTCGGTCCGAGCTGCAGAATCAGCTCTTTGATTCCCTTCAGGGCCTCCCAGGGATAGGTAAACTGCCGCAGATAGTCCGCGGCCAGTGTATGGTCCAGATCATAGAGGTCTGTAATTGTATACATCTTTACAGCCTCTCTTTCTTCTCGATATCCAGGAAATACTTGTATGTATCCACGGTCAGCTCGCCGCAGGCCGCCTCATCGCAGGCAATAATCGCGCCGTTGTGGTTCTGCAGAGCGCTGCAGGTCCACTTCTGGGACACGGCACCCTCAACCGTCGCCGCAAGCGCTCTTGCTTTATTGTGGCCATTAATAAGGATCAGAACTTCCTTACTGTCAAATACTGTACCGACTCCGACAGAGAGAGCCTGTGCCGGCACCTTCTCCGGGTCATTGCCGAAGAAGCGCGAATTCACGATCCTGGTGTCCGTTGTCAGATTCCTGACGCCGGTGCGGGAAGAAAGGCTGGTGAAGGGTTCATTGAAGGCAATATGCCCGTCAACGCCGATGCCGCCCATGAAAAGATCGATGCCGCCATAGCTTTTGATCTTCTCTTCATATCTTCTGCACTCTTCTTCCGGATCCTCTGTCATGCCGTTGAGGATATTGATATTCTCTGGCTTCATGTCGACCAGGTGATCGAAGAAATTGTCATGCATAAAATACCAGTAGGACTGGTCATGCTCATGAGGCAGGCCGAGATATTCATCCATATTGAAGGTCACGACATTTGCAAATGACAGCTCGCCGGCCTGATTCTGCCTTGCCAGTTCTTTGTAGACGCCGATCGGGCTTGATCCTGTCGGCAGGCCGAGTACGAAGGGGCGTCCCGCTTCCGGGCCGGCATTATGAGCCTTGATACGGGCGCTGATATAATCCGCCGCCCATTTGCACATCTTATCATAACTTTCCTGAATCACTACACGCATAGCTGAGTCTTCTCCTTTCGCGGAAGCTTCCGCAAACTCATCTTTATCTGTTTCTGCCATGCCGCTGCTTTCTTCCGCCTGCCGAACAGACAGACCGTAAAAGCAGTACATGGACATTTCGGCTTTCACAGCTTTGTAAAAGCACTGCAGTGACAAGAGAAGCTCTGTTACGGTTTTGATTCCGCTTTTTGTATTCTCTCTGACGACTCACTGAATCATGACGCGCCTCCATAAGAGCTGTTCCGAAAGATCTTCAGCGGGTTCTGCCATCCCGCAGTCACCTGTCTTTCTCATCGCATCATGAACGCCGTGG
>DGHP01000009.1:0-32537 GCA_002392705.1 Lachnospiraceae bacterium UBA3845
TGACGCTCGGGCTGACAGAGGCGGAAGCTGAGGAGCAGATCATCAACGGATTCCTGAAATAAAGAAGCTTTCCCATAAGAATACAGATGACCGGAGGCCGGAGCAGCGCTGCTGTTCCGGTCTTTTAATGCGCAGGCGCGACAAATTAGAACCTGTTTCTTACGCGCAGGCGCGACGAACCAGAACCTGATTTCAAATAGGCCGTGAATCGTAACTAGTGATAAACACTTTAGAAGTTTAAAGTGTTTACTAATCTTGAAAAAAGTGCTATGATAGACAAGCGTGCTCCGGGGCTTTGCTTCTGCCGGGAACCGGGCAGCAGAAAGTACAAAAAAGGCAGGTAAGAGGATGAACAGACAGGGTTCAGAACGCAGGAGAGCTCTCTATGAGGCCATTCTTCAGCTTAATTCTTATGAGCAGTGCACGGCGTTTTTCGATGATCTGTGTACAAAAAAGGAACTGGAGTCCATGGAGCAGCGTTTTGAGGTGGCCAGGATGCTGCAGCAGGATAAGGTCTATATGGATATCATGCAGAAGACCCGCGCAAGCTCGGCAACAATCAGCCGGGTGAAGCGGATGCTTGCGGACGGCACCGGTGTACTCGGTTCCATGATTACGGAAATGGACGGAACGGGAAAAACGGACTGAGCGGGAAGGAGTATTATGGCAGATTTAAATCAGAGAATGGTGGGGCTTGGGACACAGAGATCGGTGATCCGTGAGCTTTTTGAGTTCGGAAAGAAGCGGATGGCGGAGGTCGGGCCGGAAAATGTATTTGACTTTTCGATCGGCAATCCTTCTGTTCCGGCGCCCGCTTCTGTGAATGAGACGGTTATGCGGCTGACGCAGGAGATGGACTCCGTCTTCCTGCACGGATATACCAGCGCCCAGGGGGATCCCCTGGTAAGAAAAAAAGTGGCGGATTCGATCCGCAGGAATTTTGATTTTGAGGTAAACCCGGACAGCCTTTACATGGCTTACGGTGCCGCTTCGGCACTGTGCTGCTGCCTGAACGGTCTGTGCGTCCCGGGAGCGGAGGATGAGTTCATCGTATTTGCCCCCTATTTTCCGGAATATAAAGTCTTTATCGAATCCGCCGGCGGCGTATTCCGCCTGATCCCGGCCGATATAGAGGAATTTCAGATTGATTTTGATCGATTTGAAGAAACGATCAATGAGAAGACCAAGGCGGTTTTAATCAATTCGCCGAACAACCCCTCCGGGGCTGTGTACTCGGAGGCGACGATCAAAAGGCTTTCTTCGCTTCTGGAGGAAAAATCAGCGCAGTACGGACATGCCATCTACCTGATAACGGATGAACCCTACCGGGCCATCGCTTTCAGGGGCGTGACCGTGCCCTATGTGCCGAAGTACTATAAAAACACTCTGGTATGCTATTCCTGGTCCAAGGCCCTGTCCGTGCCGGGTGAACGTATGGGCTACGTCCTGGTGTCAGATCAGATGGAAGAGCATGACCTTGTATATGCCGCCATCGCAGGGGCCGGGCGCGCGCTCGGCTATGTCAGCGCGCCCAGCCTCTTCCAGAGGGTCTGCGCGGAGTGCGCGGACGACACGAGCGATATCTCCGTCTATGAGAAAAACAAGGAGATTCTGGTCCGGGGCCTCCGTGATCTGGGCTTCTTCTGCGTGGAACCGCAGGGAACCTTCTATATGTTCCCGCGCACGCTGATTCCGGATGATATCGCTTTCTGTGAGAAGGCCAAGGACTTTAATCTGCTGATCGTTCCGGGAACCGGCTTCGGATGCCCGGGGCATGTCCGCATCTCCTACTGTGTCCCGACTGAGCGGGCGGAGCGGTCCCTGGAGGCGTTCGCGAAGCTGGCGGCGTTTTATCGATGATTATCGATTTCCACACCCATACCTTTCCGGAGAAGATTGCCCTGCGAACCCTGGAGCATCTCGCCGGAAAGTCTCAGAGCCGTTTTTTTACGGGAGGGACCGCGGAGGAACTCGCGCTTTCCATGAAGAAAGCAGGGATCGACTGCAGCGTCAATCTTCCGGTTATGACGACCCCGCAGCAGGCGGATAAGGTAAATGACAGCCTGCTCAGGGCGATGCCGGAGCTTGAAAAGAAGGGGATCCTGACCTTCGGAGGGATGCATCCGGACTATGAGAATGTCCGCGGAAAGCTGAGAGAGCTCAAAGAAGGCGGCATGAAGGGGATCAAGCTGCATCCGGCCTATCAGAGAACAGATATCGACGACCCGAAGATGCTCCGGATCATAGAGGCAGCCAGTGAACTGGACCTGATCGTCATCACCCATGCCGGGCTTGACATCGGCATACCGGAGCACAACTTTGCGGATGTTAAGATGCTCCTCCATGTGATCGACAGCCTGAAGCCTCCGAAGTTCGTCCTTGCCCATATGGGCGGCTGGGACGGCTGGACGGATGTTGAGAACTATATCGCCGGCGCCCCGGTCTGGCTGGATACGGCTTTTTCCATCGGGAGGATCGATCCCTTCCGGGAGGGAGACAGGCCGCTTCGCAGTGATAACCTGAAGGAGGAGGATTTCATCCGCCTCTGCCGGAAGCATGGATGCAGCCGGATTCTGTTCGCAACAGATTCTCCCTGGGCAGAACAGAGTGACTACGTGGAAAGATTTATGAACATGCCATTTTCCGCCGCTGAGCGGGAAGCAATTCTCGGCGGGAATGCATATAAACTGATGAACATGAGAGAGAAAGGAAAAACAGATGCCTGTAACTGATTTATTGATTCGCAACGCAAGAGAGCACGGAGATGAGGTTGCCCTGGTGGAGCTGAACCCGGGCATGGAGGATCCCAGGAAGATGTCCTTTAAGGAGTATGAGCTGGTCCAGCAGACGCAGCCCCATCCTTTCCGGCATGAGATCACATGGCAGGTTTTCAATGAGAAGGCGAACCGCGTAGCCAACATGCTGATTGCCGGCGGGATCGTGAAGGGCGACCGTGTCGCGATCCTGATGTTCAACTGCCTGGAGTGGCTGCCGATCTACTTCGGTATCCTGAAGACCGGAGCGATCGCGGTACCTTTCAATTTCCGCTATACCTCCAATGAGATATCTTACTGCGCGGACCTTGCGGATGTCTCGGCACTCTTTTTCGGACCTGAATTCGTCACCCGTCTCCAGGTGAATCTGGATGAGCTGAGCCGCGGCAGAACGCTGATCTATGTCGGAGACAACTGCCCGGAATTCGCCCAGAGCTATTATCAGCTGGTGGCGGATTATCCGAGCTCGGAACCCGGCATTGAGCTGACGAATGAGGATTTCGGCGCTATCTATTTTTCTTCCGGGACAACCGGATTTCCCAAAGCGATTCTGCATAAACATCTGAGTCTGTATCAGGCGGCGGAGATGGAAGCGGTTCATCATCACACAGGGAAAAATGACTGTTTCCTCTGCATTCCTCCCCTCTATCACACAGGAGCGAAGTTTCACTGGATGGGATCCCTGTGGACCTGCAGCAGGGCTGTGCTCCTGAAGGGCACCAAACCGGAAGTGATCCTGAAGGCGGTCTCCGATGAGCAGTGCACGATCGTATGGCTGCTGGTACCCTGGGCGCAGGATATTCTGGATGCTCTCGACCGGGGCGAGCTGAAGATTTCCGACTATAAACTGGATCAGTGGAGGCTGATGCATATCGGCGCCCAGCCGGTTCCGCCGTCTCTGATCAGGCACTGGAAGGATTATTTCCCGGATCATCAGTACGACACAAACTATGGTCTTTCCGAATCGACCGGCCCCGGCTGTGTGCATCTGGGGCTGGAAAATATCGGAAAAGTCGGCGCGATCGGCGTACCCGGATATCGCTGGGAATGCAAAATTGTGGATGAGAACGGCGTCACGGTAAAACAGGGTGAAGTAGGGGAACTCTGCGTCAAGGGTCCCGGCGTCATGACAGAGTACTACAAAAATCCGGAAGCCACGAAGGAAGTCCTCAGGGACGGCTGGCTCTTTACAGGAGATATGGCAAGACAGGATCCGGAGGGCTTCTACTATCTGGTTGACCGCAAGAAGGATGTGATCGTATCCGGCGGCGAGAATATCTATCCGGTCGAGATCGAGAATTTCCTGGAGGAGTTTTACAAGGTCAAAGATGTGGCTGTCATCGGTCTTCCCGACAAGCGTCTCGGGGAGGTGACCGGCGCGGTTATTGCCGTCAAGGACGGGATGGAATGCACGGAGGATGAGATCAATCGTTTCTGCACCCAGCTTCCGCGCTATAAGCGTCCCCGCGTGATTATTTTCGCCGACGTTCCGCGCAATGCAACCGGCAAAATCGAGAAGCCCGCTCTCAGAAAGCGCTACGGCGTTGAGAACCTGGTTGAAAAAGAGTATAAATCCTGAGGAAAATCCGCATGATCGTCTTCTGGGATATAGATGATACGATATATGACCGCTGCGACGCGTTCTCTTCGGCCGTCAGGCGTTTTCTGAGCCTGCCGGTCATGGAGGAGCGCGCCGGGGCGGACGGGAACCGGCTCCGCCTTGCGGAGACGGACGGCAGGACTGTCTACCGTTTCTGCGACAGGCGCGGGGACGAGGTATTCAAGGCGTCCCAGACCGGGGAGATCTCTATGGAGGAGATGTATGTCTACCGCTACTGCAGGGGCTTTGCGGACGCCGGGATAAGGATCAGCCCCGACGAGGCTTTGCTTTTCCAGAAAATCTATGAAGGGCAGCAGAAGAAGATCTCCTGCTCGGAGACGATGCGAAAAGCACTCAGATACTGCTTCGATACAGCTGAAAAGACCGGAATCCTGACCAACGGGCCTTCCGGCAAGCAGAGGGGCAAGATCGCCAGCCTGGGGATCGCTTCATTTCTGACCCCGGAACTTGTCCTGATCTCCGGAGAGCTGGGGGCGGACAAGCCGGAGAGAGAGATCTTTCTCCTTGCGCAGGAGCGGAGCGGGGCTGCCGCGGAGAATCTGCTTTATATCGGAGACTCCCTGAAAAATGATATCATTCCGGCTTCCGCCATGGGCTGGCATACGATCTGGTTTAACAGGCATCATACAGCGCCCGGGGAATCAGGAACATCTGCTGATGAAACGGCGGATACGGAGGAGGAGCTTCTTCAGCTTCTCATCTGCGTCCTGCGCGCTTCTGCCTGAAAATGACTGCCCTGCCTGCAGAAGCGGGTATAATTGATTGAAACGGCTGTGACTGTCAGAGGTCACGGCCGTTTTGTACGATAAAACCCGGAAATGGCTGCCATACCTGAATGCGCGGACACTTTCGTGCTGACGGACATTGAGCAGCTTTGCCGTGGCTGCCCGCGCTTATCACAGAATCGGACAGGGGATGAACTTCCCCTGTATCATCAAAGCTTTTATTTAAAGAGCAAAAAAGGGTTGATTTTCCGGCGGTTTGTGTTATTATATTCTTCAGTGATTTAAAGCGTTTATCCATTAATGCATAGAAGCATCCACGCATTAATGCATAGACACAGAAACTGTCAAGATTGTTTTCAGGAGAGGTATGGTATGGGAATCAAGATTTTTTTTCTGATCATTTTCTTTGCGGTCATGATCCTGATCGGCGTGATGACCAGAAGAAAGGCGGCAAGTGTTGACGGATTTGTGCTTGGCGGGCGGAGTGCCGGCCCCTGGCTGACAGCGTTCGGCTATGGCACTTCCTATTTTTCGGCGGTTGTATTTGTCGGATATGCCGGTCAGTTCGGTTTTAAGTACGGCATCTCCGCAACCTGGGCAGGTATCGGCAACGCGGTCCTCGGATCCCTGCTGGCCTGGATCGTCCTCGGACGCAGAACCCGCGTCATGACCAAGCACCTGGATTCCCGGACCATGCCGGATTTTTTCGGAAAGAGATACAATTCCGACGCACTGAAGGTAGCGGCTGCGCTGATCTCCTTCGTCTTTTTGATTCCGTATACATCCTCCGTCTATAACGGGCTGTCCCGCCTGTTCCGCATGGCTTTCAATATCCCCTATTCGGCCTGCGTCATCGCTATGGCAGCCCTCACCTGCGTCTACGTCCTTCTCGGCGGCTATATGGCGACGGTTGTCAACGATTTCGTACAGGGCATCATCATGCTGTTCGGCATATCCGCCGTCATCGTGGCGGTCATCAACAACAACGGAGGCTTTATCCAGGCTCTGACCACCCTTTCAGAGTATGAGAGCGACCTTGCGGTGACCCAGGGTATGAAGGGTGCCTTTACTTCCTTCTTCGGACCGGATCCGCTGAATCTTCTGGGCGTCGTGGTGCTGACCTCCCTCGGGACCTGGGGCCTGCCCCAGATGGTCGGCAAATTCTACGCTATCAAGGATGAGAAATCCATTAAGGCGGGAACAATTATTTCTACTGTTTTCGCGATTGTGGTTGCCGGCGGCTCCTATTTCCTGGGCGGTTTCGGACGCCTTTACAGTGCAAATGAATCCATATATGCCGCGAACGGCTCTGTGGCTTATGATGCGATCGTACCGGCCATGCTGTCTTCCCTTCCCGATCTCCTGATCGGAATCGTGGTAGTGCTGGTTCTGTCGGCGTCCATGTCCACCCTGTCCTCCCTGGTGCTCACGTCCAGTTCTTCCGTGACCCTGGACCTGATCGCGCATTTCAACCGCGGCATGGATGAAAAGAGAAAGCTTCTGACGATGAGAATTCTTCTTGTCTGCTTCATCATTCTGTCTGTCGTGCTCGCCCTGAACCCGCCGACCTTTATCGCGCAGCTGATGGGTTATTCCTGGGGCGCCCTGGCCGGTTCCTTCCTTGCTCCCTTCCTCTGGGGGCTTTACTGGAAAAAGACGACACCTGCGGCCGTTTGGGCCTGCTTTATTGCGGGCGTGGGCATCACGCTCAGCAATATGTTCCTGCATTATATCAAGAGTCCGATCAACGCAGGCGCTTTCACTATGCTGATCGGTCTGGTCATCGTCCCGCTGATAAGTCTTCTTACGCCGAAGCTTGAGATGAGAATGGTGGATGAGATGTTCTCGGGCTATGATGAGACGATCACGATTAAGAAGCGATACAGTCTCGTTGAAGATGAAGAAGAACAGAAATGATTCTGCCCCAGAGAGGGCAGTACAGACTGATTGTTTTCCCAATGGCGCACGGCCCGGCCGTGCGTCTTATTGTTCTTCCATCCGCTTCAGTTCCGGCAGAATGGTAAGCAGCATGGTAATGAAACAGGCGAGGCCGCCGATTACATTGGAGACAGGTTCGGCCATGAACACGCCGTCTGTTCCCAGATGGAAGACATAGGGCAGAATATAGGTGAGCGGAATCACGATCACAACCTTGCGCAGCAGGGAAAAGAAAACATTGTGCTTCTTTTTGTTGAGCGCTTTAAAAGCCGTCTGTCCCGCGTACTGGAAACTCTGGAAGACAAAAGCGAAAAAGTACAGGTGCAGGGCCGGAACCGCATCCCTGATCAGGGTCGGGTCAGAAGTGAAGATGGAGATCACCATCTCGGGTCTGCAGACAATAAAAATCCAGGCAAGCAGGGTGTAGGACAGTGCCATCGCGGTCATGATCGCGATGGCGTTCCTTACGCGGCGGGGCCTGCGGGCACCGTAATTATAGCTCAGGAAAGGCGACGCCCCTTCCGTGAGGGACATGACGGGGGTGTCCATGATCTGCCTGACGGATGAGATGATCGTCATCACGGAGATATAGGTATCCCCTCCAAGATCGGACAGGACACCGTTGCAGGCGATGGAGACCAGGCTGTTGGTGAACTGCATGACAAAGGAGGAGATCCCCAGCCCGACGATGTCAAGGATCATCTTTTTTTCATGAAGAAATTCCCGGAAAGGATAACGGACAAGGCGGTATACAGCCTGTTTCCCGGTGAGAAAACGAATGACGAACAGCGCGGAGACAGCCTGCGAGAGAACGGTGGCGATGGCTGCTCCCTGTATTCCCAGACCGAAGGTAAAAATAAACAGGGGATCCAGCGCGATATTCGCAGCGGCGCCCAGGGTGACGGTTGTCATGCCGACAAGCGGGAATCCCTGCGCGTTGATAAAGGGATTCATGCCGGTAGCGGTCATGGAGAAAATATTCCCTGCCAGATAGATCCTGAGATAGGGAACCGCAAAGGAAAGCGCCCGCTCAGAGGCTCCGAAGAGGATCAGCAGAGGTCTGCAGAACAGCTGCCCGGCAGCAAAAAGAATGACGGCGGTCGTCAGCTCCAGCCGGAAGGAGGTATTCATCAGCTTCTGTGCTCTGGCAGAATCCCCCCGGCCGGAAGCAATGGAGAAGAGCGGTGCCCCGCCTGTACCGTACAGGTTGGTGAAGGCTGTAATCATGATAATGATGGGGAAACAGAGTCCTACCGCCCCGATGGCTGCAGTTCCGACCCCGGGGATGCGCGCGATATAGATCCGATCCACGATATTGTAGAGAAGATTCAGGATCTGGGCAGCCAGCATGGGAAGCGCGCTCTGAAGAATACAGCGGAGGATTCCTCCGTTTTTGAAATCAACCTGCTTCATCTTTTTTTACAGCTCCGAATACTTTGTATTTCCGTCTTTTTCAGACGCCGGGCACTATTATATCACAGGAGCCGGGGAAAATCGTTCCGCGATCAGCCGGAATGGAGTCGGACATTATGGCAAATTTGTTTAAAAGAGAGGATAATTACAAAAAGAATAACGACATTTTGCCAGAAAAACTCTTGAATTTCAAAAAAAACAGGTCTATACTGTAAGTACGGGAAACAAATGGGAAAAGCTCTCAGTAAAAGACTGTTTTATGTACGGGATATACTGGGGGCAGTACTGGCTGCCCCCACTTTATTCTCCCACCCACTGCTTCTGCGGAGGCAGTCGGGTTTTTAATCTGGCTGCTTTCGCAGGGCTAAGGGGTGGGAGGCTTTCTGCGCGAAGTGCTCGCGCGCGCGTCAGACCCATCCACGGACACACATGTATGCGCATGTGTCATGTGGATGGGTCTTTTGTGCGTCCGGGGCGGTCGAAACATAATTGCTGCTATTCACGGCCCTCCACACATCAGACCATATTTGAAATCAGAACCTGTTTCTCCTGCGGGCACGACGAACCTGAACCCGATTTCAAACAGGCCTTGAACAGCAGCACAGAATTCCCTATATTTTGATAGGAATACTTGAAATTTCATTTCACTTGTCTTATAATCCCCTTAACCGAATTCATAGTAAAACACTCGGAATTAAAAGTCTGCACGCGGAGTGAGCTTTAGTCAGCATCCTGCAGGCTTCTGCGGCTGATCTGCAGTCCGGAAGGACACATATTCTGCCCACGGCTGCGTTTTTTTGAACCCGGCTGCAAAACAGTCATCTGAAAGGCTGCGGACAGTATAATCCGGAGCCGTTGAGTCAGAGTACAAACTCTTGATTAAGGAGGAGAATATATGGGAGACGAGCTGCTGAAGATCCGTGGCCTGGATGTCCGGGCGGAGGAGAATCAGATTCTGCACAGCATCAGCCTGAGCATCGGCCGGGGAGAGACGCATGTGCTGATGGGACCGAACGGTGCGGGAAAGTCCACCCTTGGGAATGTCCTGATGGGGAATCCCCAGTACCGGGTAACAGGCGGCAGCATAGAATTCGACGGTAGAAATCTGCTTGAACAGACAGTGGATGAGAGGGCAAAAGCCGGGCTTTTTCTTTCTTTCCAGAATCCGGTCGAGGTGCCGGGTGTATCCCTGTCGGACTTTATCCGCAGCGCGCTGGAGATGAGGAGCGGGGAGCGGATCCGGACATGGGAGTTCAGGAAGAGAATCCGCCCGGCCCTTGAGATTCTGAATATGGATCCTTCCTATGCAGACAGGGATCTGAATGTCGGCTTTTCCGGCGGTGAAAAAAAGAAGGCTGAGATTCTGCAGCTGCTGATGCTGAACCCTTCTTTCGCCATCCTGGACGAGACGGATTCGGGACTTGACGTGGATGCCGTGCGGACCGTTTCCCGGGGAGTGGAGGAATATCAGAAGGATAAAAAAGGCACCCTTCTGATCATTACCCATTCCACGCGGATTCTGGAAGCTCTGCATGTGGACGCGGTTCATGTGCTTGTGGATGGCCGGATCGTGGAAAGCGGGGACGCGGCACTGATCCGTGAGATAAATGAGAACGGCTTCGAACGTTTTCTGGCACAGGATAAGGCAGAGAAAGCCTGACCGGTCGGGAAGGGGCAGGAGCCCTGCCATTTCTGATGATCAGAAAGGGTCCGTCAGGAGCGGAAAAGCGCAGGCAGGGTCCGCGACCGGGACAGGCGCTGCGGGATGAGGAAGAAGAAAAACAGAGCGGAATACAGATATGGCTGAGAAGACTTATGTGGAAGAGATCGACCGGAGCATGTATGACTTCCGGTATGAGGAGAAGGATGCATGGAGAATCGATGCGGGCCTGTCGCCTGAGATCGTGGAGCAGATCTCCCGTGAGAAGAACGATCCGGACTGGATGCGGGAGTTCCGGCTGAAATCACTGGAAATATACAATTCCACGCCCATGAAGGACTGGGGACCCTCCATAGAAGGCCTGGATATGGAACACATCGCCACCTATGTCCGCCCCAATGCGAAGATGGCCGATAACTGGGAGGCGGTTCCGGACGACATCAAGGAAACCTTTGAGCGCCTGGGTATTCCGGAGGCGGAGCGCAAGTCGCTGGCAGGCGTAGGCGCACAGTACGATTCTGAACTGGTCTACCATAATGTACAGGACTTTGCCGTAAAGCAGGGAGTGGTCTATACGGACATCGAGAGTGCGCTTCACGGGGAATACGGAGAGATGATCCGGGATCACTTTATGAAGCTGGTGCCTCCGTCGGATCATAAATTCGCTGCCCTCCACGGGGCTGTCTGGTCCGGAGGCTCCTTTGTCTATGTGCCGGAGGGCGTACACCTGGACATCCCGCTTCAGTCTTATTTCCGGCTGAATGCCAGAGGGGCCGGGCAGTTTGAACATACGCTGATCATACTCGGGGAAGCTTCCTCCCTCCATTTCATTGAAGGCTGCTCGGCTCCCAAGTATAACGTCGCGAATCTCCATGCGGGCTGTGTGGAGCTTTATGTCGGCGCGAACGCCTCCCTGCGTTATTCGACCATTGAGAACTGGTCGAAAAATATGTACAACCTCAATACAAAGCGGGCCCTGGTAGAGGAGGGCGGCAGGATCGAGTGGGTATCCGGTTCCTTCGGATCCCATGTTTCCTACCTGTATCCGATGAGCATCCTGCACGGCCGTGGGGCACGCTCGGAATTCACGGGAGTCACATTTGCGGGGGCAGGCCAGAATCTGGATACGGGATGCAAAGTCGTACATGCCGCGCCGGACACCTCCTCCTATGTCAATACCCGTTCGATCAGCAAAGGAGGCGGAATCTCCACCTTCCGCTCGGCAGTGGTCGTGCAGGAGAAGGCGAAAAACAGCAGGTCTTCTGTTTCCTGCGAGTCCCTGATGCTGGATTCGGAATCCAGATCGGATACGATCCCGGCCATGGACATACGGACGAGCCAGGCGGATATCGGACATGAGGCAAAGATCGGCCGTATTTCCGACGACGCGGTTTTCTATCTGATGAGCAGGGGGCTGCCGGAGGAGGAAGCGAGAGCCCTGATTGTGTCCGGCTTTGCGGATAATGTCGGCAAGGAACTGCCGCTGGAATACGCGGTGGAGATGAACAATCTGATCCGGCTTGAGATGAAAGGAACGGTAGGATGAAGGAGAAGAGTGAGAACAGGCAGATCACGGTGAAGCGCCTGCCGGCACGGACCTGGTACTGGCTGGGCATGAATGAACTCAGGATGGAAACTGCCTCTGCCCCTGTCCGGGGGGAAATCAGGATCTCTCTTCCGGAAGAAGTCCTTATGGAAGATACTGCCTGCCTTCCCGCCGCTTCAGAAGGGACAGAAGAGGCCGCAGGAGAAGACGGCCTCGGGACGCTGCTGGAAGAAGCGGTTGTCCCCGCGCGTATCTTCCGGGTCGGGAAAGGCTGCCGGGCAGCGGATCCTCTGGCTCTCACCTTTCGGTGTGCAGGATCCGGGCTGGCCTTGCATGATGTGCGGCTTGACCTCGCGGACGGCAGCAGCCTGACGGTGCTGGAGGATTTTCTCCCGTCGGAGAGCGGGGTAAAAATGGCCGGTGTCAGAACCTCCTTCCGGCTCGGCAGGGGGGCTGTGCTGAGACTGATTCAGATCCAGAAGGCGGGCAGCGGCTTTTCCTTTGTAAATGAGCTGCGGGGCAGTGTCGGAGCTTTCGCGAAGCTGGAACTGATCCAGCTCTTTCTCGGAGGAGGAGCGACGGCTCAGAAGACCAGGATCGACCTTGACGGAACCGGCGCATCTTTCCGCGCGGATCTCGGCTACCAGCTCCGGGGCGAGGAGAAGCTGGATATCAGCTATGTGGTCAATCACCGGGGAAAGAAAACGGAATGCGGGATCAATGCGGCAGGCGTGCTCAGGGACCGGTCTGAGAAGCTCTTTGCCGGCACCATTGATTTTAAGAAGGGCTCTTCCGGGTCGTCCGGACATGAAAAAGAGGATGTCCTGCTGATTGACGAGCAGGTCCGGAACCGGACGATTCCGGTGATTCTTTGTTCGGAAGAGGACGTGGCCGGCAGCCACGGGGCAACGATCGGCCGGCTGGATGAAAATATCCTTTATTATCTCCAGTCCCGGGGGATGGGTCGGGAAAGCGTGTATGAGATGATGGCGCAGGCGCGGCTGAACGCGGTAATCGGACGGATTCCCGATTCCGGCATACAGTCAGAGGCCAGGTGCCTGCTCGGCAGCCAGGAGACAGTTGCGGAAGGAGAGCGGGAGAATGGCTGATCTTTGTAAAAACCCAGAAAAGCAGACCTGCAGGGACAGATTCCGGCCTGTGGAAGAAATCCGGAGGGATTTTCCAATCCTGGCAGGGGGGATGGCATATCTTGACAATGCCGCCACGACACAGAAACCCCTCTGCGTGATGGAAGCCGTAGAACGATTCTATAAAGAAGAGAACGCGAATCCCCTCAGAGGCCTCTATGAGCTGTCCGCGGCGGCGACGAAGGAGTATGAGGACGCCCGGGAGGCAGTGCGGAGATTTATCGGCGCATCCGCTCCGGAAGAGATCATCTTCACCCGCAATGCGACAGAAGGCCTGAATCTGGCCGCCTACAGCTGGGCGTTGAACCGGCTGGGGCCCGGAGACCGGATCATGACCAGCGTGGAAGAACACCACTCCAACCTGCTTCCCTGGCAGATGGCCGCCGCAAAAACGGGAGCGGAGCTGTACTATCTTGAACCGGATATGGAAGGCCGGATCAGCGAGGAGACCTTCCGCGCGGCTCTGAAGCCCGGAACGAAGCTGGTCGCCATGACACAGGTCAGCAATGTTCTCGGAAGGGAAAATGATATCCGCCTCTTTGCTTTGATCGCCCATGAGGCGGGCGCCCTGTTTGTCTGCGACGGCGCCCAGAGCGTGCCGCACATGAAGGTGGACGTCCGGGAGCTTGATGTGGATTTCCTTGCATTTTCCGGGCATAAGATGCTGGGCCCCATGGGAATCGGCGTCCTGTATGGAAAAAAGGCCCTTTTGGAGGAGATGGATCCCTTCCTGAGAGGAGGGGAGATGATCCGTTCCGTAACAAGGGAGGGTGCCAGCTGGGCGCAGCTGCCTGAGAAATTTGAGGCGGGAACCGTCAATGCCGCAGGCGCCGCCGGGCTTCACGCGGCCATCCGCTATTATGAGAAACTGGGATGGGGCAGAATCACGGAGACGGAGCGGGAACTGACACGACGCGCGATGGAAGGAATGAGCCGGATCCCCTTTGTGAAGATCCTCGGATCCCCGGATCCGGACCGGCACAGCGCGATCGTAACCTTTACCGTCGAGGGCGTGCACCCGCATGACGTGGCTGCGATCATGGACGAGGACGGTATATGCGTCCGGGCCGGCCATCACTGCGCACAGCCCCTGATGCAGTTTCTGGGCGTTTCCTCCTCCGCCAGGGCAAGTTTCGCTTTTTACAATACAGAAGAAGAGATCGACCGCTTCCTTGCCTGTCTGAGCAGTCTGAGGCGGCGCATGGGATATGAGGACTGATTTATGGGTACTTTTTATAATGAGATCCTTACGGACCATAATCTGCGGCCCGGGAACAAACATGATCTGCCGGATGCGAATTATATCCTGGAGGGGGTCAATCCAAGCTGCGGGGATGACATCATCCTGAAGCTGCGCGTAGAGGACGGAGAAGTGAAGGACGGAGCCTATGTGGGCGACGGCTGCGCCATCTCCCAGGCATCGGCGGATATTATGCTGGATCTTGTGATCGGGAAAAGCCTGCGGGAAGCGGAGGAGCTTTCGGAGATTTTCGTGCGCATGATCACAGGCAGCATCAGCGATGAGGAGATGGACCGCCTGGAAGAGGCGGGAGCCCTGCGGGATATCTCCCATATGCCTTCCAGAGTAAAGTGCGCCGTTCTGGGCTGGCACACTCTGGATGAAATCCTCAGGAATCCGGAAAAGGCGAAAAAGGATAAAAACAACAGCTGAGAGAAAGTTCCGAAACACTGCGCTGCGGAAGGTTTCGGAACTTTTTTCGCTTCCGGAGGTCTGAAAGGTCCGGAATACGCTGTTTCCATGCGAAACGAATACGTTTTCGATCTTCCGAAAAATGCCTGAAGACGCCATTCCGCCAACCTGAAAAATGCACGCTGCCAAAAATCAGAATCCCTGTCAACTATACAAAATAGACAAAAACGGGCGGCGGTTTTTGTGAAAACATTCTGATTGACAGTTTCGGACTTGTGCCTTATTATTTAGTTACGAAAACGATTTAGTGGTTGCGCGACAGAGACAGAGAAAGCTCTGAAGCAAACACACAATTAGTCTTAGGGAGGCAAGAACTATGAAAAAACGTACAATCAGTCTGCTGAGCCTGGCACTTCTTGGAGCAATGGTTATTCCGGGGGCAGCATTCGCAGAAGAAGGCAGCGTCCTGAACGTTGAGGTCTGGAATGAGGAGTTCAAGAGCCGCATCACAGATCATTATCCGGGATATGAAGAAGTCGATGCCACGACCGGCAAGATCGGTGATGTGACCGTCAACTGGATCATCACACCGTCCGATGACAACGCTTATCAGAACAATCTGGACTCCGTACTGCCGGGCAACGTTGATGCCGCAGCGGATGAGAAGGTTGATATCTTCCTGGTGGAAGCAGACTATGCTCTGAAGTATGTTGACGCTGACGCGAACGTAGCGATGCCGCTCGAAGATCTGGGCATCACCGCTGATGACCTTGGAAAACAGTATGAGTACACCAAGGATATCGTAACAGACGCGAACGGAGTTCTCCGCGGATCTTCCTGGCAGGCATGCTCCGCAGGCCTGATCTACAACCGTGAGATCGCCAAGGAAGTTCTTGGCACAGATGATCCCGCTGAGGTTCAGGAAGCAGTCAAGGACTGGGCAACCTACAACGAGACAGCGGCGAAGATGGCTGAGGCCGGCT
Source organism: Lachnospiraceae bacterium UBA3845 (assembly GCA_002392705.1). GTDB lineage: Bacteria > Bacillota > Clostridia > Lachnospirales > Lachnospiraceae > Porcincola. Next base: position 15,460 of record DGHP01000009.1, read on the forward strand.
ACAAGATGGCTGCAACAGTCAATGATACCTATCGTGTATATTCCAACAACGTTTCCGGACCGTGGGTACAGGACGGCAAGGTAGTTCTGGACGACAACATCAAGGCATGGGTCGATGATTCCAAGGCTGCTGTTGACGCGGGACAGACCACCACTGCTGAGCTGTGGAGCGATGACTGGTCAAAGGGCTTCTTCCCGGACGGCAAGGTATTCTGCTACTTTGGGCCGGCATGGTTCTTCAACTTCTGCCTGCATGCAGATGAGGAAGGCTCTGTAGCTCATGACGGCGGATGGGGACTTGTAACCGGACCGCAGAGCTTCTACTGGGGCGGCACATGGATCTGCGCAGCACAGGGAACCGATAATCCGGAACTGGTTAAGGACATCATCCTTACCATGACCACTGACAACGATGTTATGAAAGAGATCGCTCAGGCTGATGCTGACTGCGTCAACAACAAGGAAGTCCTTGCTGAGCTCGCAGCTGATGATTCCGGAAACCTGGCACTGCTTGGCGGCCAGAACCCCTATGAGATGCTTGCAGCAGGTGCTGAGAATGTCGACATGAGCAACATCAGCCCCTATGACCAGGGATGCAACGAGGAATTCCAGGGCGCTATGAAGAACTACTTCGACGGCAACGCTGATTATGATGCAGCTCTTGCACAGTTCAACAGCGCGATCGTTGAGAAGTATCCGGAGCTTGTAACCGAGTAATCTGAATACCGATCAGCAACAGAACGGCAGTCTGACCGATCGTCTGTATATCAGAAACAGCAGACCTGCAGTCTGAAAGAACTTGTTCAGGGCCTGCCCGCTCTATGGCGGGCGGGCCCTGTTTGTCCATGAAGCACGCAGAAGGTGGGAGATTCCGCTATGACGAGTAATAAGAAAAGCAGGATCACAAGCTATAACAAATGGGGATACATATTCCTGATCCCCTTTATGGTTGTATTCGTTGTTTTCCAGCTGATTCCGCTTGTGACAACTATTTACAACAGTTTTTTTGAGAACTATATGTCCGGCCTGAAGCAGGTGGGACCGAATTTCATAGGACTGAAAAATTACGTCCAGCTTCTTACCCAGGGTGATCTCCTGAAGTACTTTAAGAATACCATGATTATGTGGATCGCAGGATTCATCCCGCAGATTCTTCTGTCACTGCTTCTCGGGGCATGGTTTACCAATCCGTCCCTGAAACTGAAGGGGCAGCGTTTCTTCAAGACCGTGATCTATCTTCCGAACCTGATCATGGCATCCGCATTCTCCATGCTGTTCTTTACCCTCTTCGCCAACACGGGGCCGGTCAATTCCATTCTGGTAAATATGGGAATCTTTAAGGAACCCTATCAGTTTATGTCCCATGCAGGCTCTGTAAGGGCCCTGGTTGCGATGATGAACTGCCTGATGTGGTTCGGTAATACGACGATTCTCCTGATGGCCGGCATGATGGGTATTTCCGATTCCCTGTACGAAGCCGCGGAGGTGGACGGCGCGACGCCCACCCAGATCTTTTTCCGCATTACACTGCCTCTGCTGAAGCCGATCTTTATCTATGTGGTTGTCACTTCCCTGATCGGCGGCCTGCAGATGTTCGATGTACCGCAGATCCTGACCAATGGTACAGGAGATCCGATGCGTACTTCGATGACCCTGATCATGTACCTGAACAAGCATCTGTACAGCAAGAACTACGGCCTTGCCGGAGCCCTCTCTGTACTGCTTCTGATCCTGACAGGTATCCTGAGTCTGATCGTCTTCCGCACTACCGCGAAAGATGAGCTTAAGTGAGGTGAATGACATGACTGAAAGAGAAAGAAAAGAAAGAAATTCGGTTCATGCCAGAAGAGCAGTGGCCTATACAGTGCTCGTCATTATCTCCTTCCTCTGCCTGTTCTGGTTCTATGTACTGTTTATCAACGCGACAAGATCCAACGGTGAGCTGAGCCGCGGTTTTACCGCCATTCCGAGCACGCACCTTCTTGAGAATCTGAACAATCTGTTCCACGGATCTCTTCCGGTGCTCCGCGGTATGCTGAACTCCCTGATCATCGCCGCCCTGAGCGCGCTGCTGTCCACGTATTTCTCAACGATGACAGCTTACGCGATCCAGGTATATGATTTTAAGCTGAAAAAATTCCTGTTCACCTTCATCCTCGCGATCATGATGATTCCGACGCAGGTTACCGCTCTCGGTTTCGTACAGCTGGTCCGCAACATGAAGCTCCTGAACAGCTTTATTCCTCTGGTAGTGCCTACCATCGCCGCTCCGGTTACTTTCTTCTATATGAAGCAGTACATGGAAGCGAACCTTCCGAGCGCCCTGATCGAGGCAGCCAGAATAGACGGCGCCGGGGAACTGAGGACCTTCAATTCGATCGCTACGCCGCTGATGCGTCCGGCAATTGCCGTGCAGGCGATCTTCACCTTCGTATCCAGCTGGAATAACTACTTTATTCCTTCACTGGTTCTTTCCAACGATAACAAGAAAACACTTCCGATCCTGATCGCGCAGCTGCGTGCCGCGGACTGGCTGAAGTTTGATATGGGGCAGGTCTATGCGATGATCGCATTTTCCATCTTCCCTGTCATCATTGTTTATCTGATTCTGTCCAAGAATATCGTCGGCGGAGTGACCGCGGGCGGTGTAAAAGAGTAAAGAGCTTTACTGTTCCGGGAGGGCAGGCGCGATGCGCCTGCCCGTTTTTATTGTTCTGCACTCCTCCTAAGACTTTGAGAAGCGCAGAAAACTTTGATTTCGTTACGCTTCCCATCTGCGGGTAAAGCCACGGGAATCCGCACAGCGAAGTTTTGAAAACTGCCGCGAGAAGAGTTTTTTCACACGAAATTCACAGGCTGTTCTCACCGGTCCGCCTTTTCTTATGCTACAATCTTTCTGGCTGTCATCACCGCCTGCTATATGCGGTGCCGGAGCCAGGGTGATAAGATGAACCCCGGATGTGTACGGGGCTTACGGATACAGAAATGGAGTATGTATATGGAATCGATCTATGGACCTTTTCAGGACTGTCTGTACAGAGTGATGGACCGGACTACGGAGGAACTGAAAGAATACAACGCCCGGATAAAGGAGAAGACGGGAGAGGGAATCTATGAGCATCTCAGCACCCGCATCAAATCTGAGGAAAGCATGCGGGAGAAATGTGCCCGCAGGGAGCTTCCCGTCAATACGCACAGCGCGCTCGCCGTCATCACGGACGCGGTCGGGATCCGCGTCATTACCCGTTTTATTGACGACATCTATGAGATCGCGGCTTTTCTGAGAACCCTGCCGGGTACGGAAGTGGTCCGGGAAAAGGATTATATCCGCCATGCGAAACCGAACGGCTACCGGAGTTATCATATGATCCTGAAACGGGAATTTCCTTTTCCGGATGCAGAGGGAAACAACCCGGGTCATTTCTATATAGAGGTACAGCTGCGTTCCCTGGCCATGGACTCCTGGGCAAGCCTGGAGCATCAGCTGAAGTATAAAAAGGATATTCCTTCCCGGGATCTGATCGTGTCGGAACTCAAGAGGTGCGCGGATGAACTGGCTTCCTGCGATCTGTCGATGCAGACGATCCGGAACCTGATACGGGAGGAGGGAACAGTATGAGATTACTGCTTGCGGAGGATGAAGGACAGCTTGCCAGAGCAGTCGCCACAGTTCTTGAGCATACAGGCTATGAAGTGGATAGAGCCGAAAACGGAAGCGAAGCGGTGAAACTGGCTCAGACACACAGCTACGACTGCATGATCCTGGATATCATGATGCCGGTTATGGACGGAATCGAGGCGCTGACAAGAATCCGTGCCGGCGGGGATGTTACGCCGGTCATTCTTCTGACTGCGAAGGCGGAAGTGGAAGACCGCATCAGCGGACTGGATGCCGGAGCGGACGATTACCTGACAAAGCCTTTTGCCATGGGGGAACTGGTTGCCAGGATCCGGTCGGCCACAAGGAGAAAATCAGCTTACACACCACGGATTTTTAAGATGGGCAAGCTGGTCCTGGACAAAGACCGGCAGGAGCTTCGCGCGGAGAATTCCATCCGCCTGTCCGGCAGGGAGAATGAACTGATGGAATATCTGCTCCTGAACCGTGACAAGGATCTTACACGTGATGAAGTATTCCGCAGGGTCTGGCCTGAGAATCCGGAGGAAGGGGAGGAGATCGTCTGGGTCTATGTCTCCTATCTGAAGGCAAAACTGCAGGCGGTCAGCGCGGATGTGGAAATTACGGGGAGCAGACAGGGCCCCTACCGGATAAGGAAGACAGCGTCATGATTCAGAAGCTTCAGAGAAGATTCATAAAGATAGCCGGCTTTTCAGCGGTCAGCCTCATGATTGTCCTCATGGTTCCCCTGAACATTTTTATTTATTTCTGGACCGGCTCCGAGCTGAAGAAGACCCTGAGCTATATCATCGAGGTAGGCGGCGTGCTGCCGGATTTTGCGGATGTGCAGCAGAAAGATCAGGAATCGGAGACCTTCCGGGCCTATATGCAGAAGAATCCGCCCCAAAGCGCTGCCGCTGAGGGGGATGCCGCCGGCACAGAGGCGGAGGGGGAGGATTTAAGACTGGGGCAGGGGCTTCATTTTAACGCGGAAAGCATCTATCAGCTCCGATTTTTCCTGGTAAAGCTGAGCCGGGAGGGGGAAGCGGAGAATTTTACGCTGAACCATATAGCCGCCGTGGACAGGGAGAAGGCGGAGTCGATGGCATCACGCTACAGGAACCGTCTTTTTGACAGCGGCTATCTGAAGGAGGATGGGATAGATTATTATTATCTTGTCCGGAATATCGGGAATGGGGAGAGTGTCATCGGATTTCTGGACTGCTCGAGAGAGATGCAGACCTTCCGCCTTGAATACGGAAGTTCCATCGGCTTCGGACTTCTGATGGTTCTGACTCTCCTGATTATCATCTATGTCCTCTCAAAGAAGGCCATGCAGCCCTATATTGACAATATGGAGAGCCAGAAACAGTTTATCACCAACGCCGGACATGAGCTGAAGACGCCCCTGGCGATCATTTCCGCGAATACGGAGGTGATTGAGATGCTGAACGGGAAAAGCGAATGGACAGACAGCATCATGGCGCAGGTACACCGGTCGACCGGCCTGATCAATGAACTGATTACGCTTTCCCGCATGTCAGAGGCGCATGAAGCGGTCTTTGAGGACGTGGACCTGACGGAGGAGGTGACGGAGGCCGCGGAATCCTTCCGGACACTGATCCTGCAGCAGGGGAAAAAGCTTGAGACGGAGATTATGCCGAAGGTGACGGTCCGGGCGGAGCGCGCCTTCAGCGCAGAACTTATCAACATCCTGCTTGACAATGCCGCAAAGTATTGCGATGATGGTGGAACAGTGAGGGTTGAGTTAAAGAAGAAGGGGAGGGCCGGCGCTCTTCTGCGGGTCCAGAACGACTACAGGGACGGAGCGGACGTGGATTACAGCCGTCTGTTCCAGAGATTTTACCGGGAGGATTCCTCCCATAACAGCAAAAAGTCCGGATACGGGATCGGACTGGCCATGGCACAGACGATCATGGAAAGAGTGAAGGGCAGTATCAATGCGTACTGGAAGGACGGGGTGGTTACATTTACCGTCATCTATCAGTGAGAAACACGCCCGGGCCTGAGCCGGGACGGCCGGGCAGCGGACAGGCGTGTCTTTATGGAGGAAGGATATGGCATTTTTCAAAAACAAAGAGGACAAGAAGGTTATCATACCGGGTTTTGAAGAGCCTGAGGATAATGGGGTCGAGATCGACGGCGAGGTGATTACGCTCCCCATGGAGGACGGTTCCATGCAGTCCTTCCATGTGATGGACACTGTTGAATATAAGGGAAAGCAGTATATGGTCCTGCTTGCGGATGAGGATATCACGGTCGGCGACGAGAATACCAACCTTGAAGTAACCATTGTCCGCCTGAATGAGATCAAGGTCAATAAGGATTTCGAACCGGAGTATTCGGTGGAAGCGGTCACAAGCCAGAAAGTGCTCCAGGCAGTGTTCAGCATCTTCCAGGAGCGCGTATCGGTTGAAGGGTAAGAAGCGGCAGCCGCTGTCCGGGCACAGACCCGGCGCAGGCTCCCGTACGGTTGATAACTGAAGGGATGTGTAGTATAATTTTTCTGCGAAGTTTTTTTCAGTTTACAGAAAGCATCCCGAAGCGGAACGTTTTGACGGGGCGTGACGGACTGCCGCTGACGGCATACAGGGACTGCTGATGGGGACTGACTTCGCAGTTGTTTATCGCAGGGTATGTCCGGCAGCGCCATCTGCCGTGCATACCCTGTTTTGCGCGATAAAGCACGAAGGAGGCTGACGTACCCGAAGGAAGTCAGACAGTTGTTAATGGAGGAGGAAAGATTGATGAAGACCGGATGGCAGAGATTTCTGTATCAGCCCTGTCTGCCTCTTGGCGATGAGGGCAGGAGAGCAACAGGATCCAGGGACCATATCGAGCTGTCCCGGGCAGCCGCCTCGGAAGGAATGGTGCTTCTGAAAAATGAGGGCGGCATCCTGCCTCTGAAGCATGGGACAAAAGTTGCCCTGTTCGGGAAAGGAACCGCGGATTATGTGAAGGGCGGCGGCGGAAGCGGGGATGTGACGGTCGCTTATACCCGGAATATCTATGAGGGAATGAAGGTCAAGGAGCAGGAAGGGAAGATCGAACTCTTCCATAAGCTTGCCGAATTCTATGAGGGCAATGTCGCCGCGCAGTATGCCGCAGGGGCGGAGCCGGGCATGACCAGGGAGCCGGAAGTTCCCGCAGAGCTTTTTGAAGAGGCAGTACAGTTCGCGGATACGGCTATTTTTACGCTGTCCCGCTTTTCCGGGGAGGGCTGGGACAGAAAGACGGTGGTCACGGATTCCTATAAGCTGGATCCGGGTGAGCAGAGAATGTTTGATCTCTCTGCCGCCCTGTTTGAGAACGGGGATTTCTGCCTGACGGAAGCGGAGCGCAGGCTGGCTGAAAAGCTGTGCTCGGCCTTTGAGAGGGTGATTGTCGTCCTGAACGTGGGCGGTATGGTGGATACTTCCTGGTTTAAGGACAATGACAGGATCCAGGGTGCTCTCCTGGCCTGGCAGGGAGGAATCGAGGGCGGACTGGCTGCAGCCGACGTTCTGACCGGGGACGTCAATCCGTCCGGACACCTGTCGGATACCTTTGCCGGGAGGCTGGAGGACTATCCCTCTACGGAGAGCTTTCATGAGAGCGCGGACCATGTGGATTATACAGAGGATATCTATGTGGGCTACCGTTATTTTGAAACCATTCCGGGCGCAAAAGAAAAGGTCTGCTATCCCTTCGGATACGGTCTTTCCTATTCGGACTTTCTTCTGATGCCGGTCTACTGCCAGAGACTGAAGGATGAGATTGTTCTTACCGTAAAAGTGACGAATATGTCCATGATTCCCGGGAAGGAGGTTGTACAGGTGTACGCGGCGCTTCCGCAGGGGAAACTCGGAAAACCCGCCCTGACACTGGTTTCATTTGCAAAGAGCGGCTTCCTTGGCGGGGGAGTCAGCCAGGAACTTAACCTGAATTTCCCCCTCAGGAATCTCGCCTCCTACGATGATCTCGGAAAAGTGCGCAAGTCCGCCTGGATCCTGGAGGAAGGCGATTACCGCTTCTATGTCGGCAGCCATATCCGCAGCCTGCAGGAAGTACCCTTTACCCTGCATATCAATGAGACGATGCTGATTGAACAGCTGTCTGAGAAGGCAGCGCCGCGTCTTCTGGAAAAGAGGATGCTTGCGGATGGAAGCTTTGAAAAGCTCCCTGTCTCCGGCTATGAGGCAGGGCCTTCCCTGCCGGAGAAAGCAGACTTTGCTGCAGGGGAAGGAAAAAGGCCCGTTGCTTCCTTCCCGGAAGGAACTGTTTTCGCTGAGCATGAGTCCGCCGGCGGACGCATACTGCTGGAGGATGTAGCGGAGGGGAAAAACAGTCTGGATGAGTTTCTGGATCAGCTGACTTTGGAGGAGATGATTGCCCTCCTGGGCGGCCAGCCCAATACCGGCGTTGCCAACACCTTCGGGATGGGCAACCTGCCCCGCTATGGCGTGCCCAATGTGATGACAGCGGACGGGCCGGCCGGGCTCAGGATCAGGCCGGAATGCGGTGTCACAACGACAGCGTGGCCCTGCGCCACTGCGCTTGCCTGCACCTGGGACAGAGAGCTGATCAGGAGCGTCGGAGAAGCCGCCGCTGCGGAGGTGAAGGAAAACAACATCGGCATCTGGCTTGCCCCTGCAGTCAATATCCACAGAAGTCCTCTCTGCGGGCGGAACTTTGAATATTATTCGGAGGATCCCCTGCTGGCGGGATTGTGCGCCGGCGCCCTGGTGCGCGGGGTGCAGTCGCAGAAGATCGGAGTGAGCGTCAAGCATTTCTGCGTCAATAATAAGGAGACGAACCGCAAGGACAGTGATTCACGGGTGTCGGAACGGGCCCTGAGGGAAATCTACCTGAGAGCCTTCGAACTGATCGTGAAAAATGAGCAGCCTTATACGATCATGTCCTCCTACAACCTGCTGAACGGGGTTCACACTTCGGAGAACAGGGAGCTTCTGACGGGGATCCTCAGGGAAGAATGGGGGTTTGAAGGGATCGTCATCACAGACTGGTGGACGCACGGCGATCATCCGCTGGAGGTCGCCGCGGGAAATGACATCAAGATGGCGGCCGGCTATCCGGAGAGAGTGAAGGAAGCGGTGGAGAGGGGGATTCTGAGCGAAGAACAGGTCCGCACATGCGCGGGACGGGTCCTCAGACTGATCCTGAGACTGGCGTGATATTGAACGGGAAAAAGAAGATGGTAAAAACAATCGAGCAGATTCTGGAGGAGAACGCGCTGGCCTTCTCCCCCAATATGGAACCCCATTATATGGCGGAACTGGAGGAAATCTGGAATGATGCCTGCAGGGAGAGCGGGGGAGACGTGACGGACGCCCAGATCGATGAATATCTGGATGTCCTGAAGAATATGGGGCTGGTGATCCCTGTCCACAAAGAGCAGATCGAGCGGGAGAAGAAGAAGCACGCCCACCGCGTTCCGGATCCGGAGACGGTAAAAATGCGCAGGATCGCCCGGGATGACCTGGCCCAGGAAAAGAAGATGAGGGAGACGTCTCTCAGAGAGAAGGGCCCGGAAAAGGAACGCCCGGACCCGGATGCGGTATACCGGATTTTCCCCAGCCAGAACAAGACGGACCTTCCCCACAAGATTATCCTGATTCTGGACGTCCCGGAAGGAAGCGAGATTCCGCACCGGATTACCGGCGCCTTCACGAACCCCGAGCGGGCGCTGGATTTCGAGTACTACGACGGCGGTGAGCGGAACCATATGTCGAGGCTTTCCATAAACGGGGCGGATATCCGCTTCAGGAAGATCTTCTCCTGGCTGGGACTCCATCATATCTGTGTGCGCCTTTCCGGATCCCAGGAGAACGGCCGCTTTTATGTCTACCGTCTGAAAGCGGTGGATCCGCCCAGGGACGGCAGCTCCTTCACGGCCATGGAGGACAATTTTCTTCAGTATATGATCGAGCGGATCCGGACCTCCATCCTGCAGGCGCCGGAGGAGGAAGTACCGGAGCAGATGACCCTGAGTGATCTGTCGGACATCGTCAGCTTCATGGACTGCTGCTCTGATACCCTGCCGGGAAATATCCGCCAGTGGGCGCGGAAAAACATCGTGCTCGCGGGAGGGGACAGCGGCAATCAGGATGAAAAACGGCACGCACGGCGCGCCCTCTCCATGATGCTGCAGGTGAAATGGAAGAGCTCCTATTTTGATCCCATTGACCCGGTGGAGGCCAGGAGAATCCTGGATGAGGAGCTTTACGGGCTGGAGAAGGTCAAACAGAGGGTAATCGAGACCATCATCCAGATCAACCGGACCCATACCCTTCCGAGCTACGGCCTGCTTCTGGCGGGACCTGCCGGGACGGGAAAGTCCCAGATAGCCTACGCGGTGGCCAGGATCCTGAAGATCCCGTCGGCAGTGTTCGATATGAGCACCGTGAGGGATCCGGAGGCACTGACCGGGACGCCCCGCATCTACTCGAATGCCAGACCGGGGCGGATCATGGAGGCGTTTTCCCTGACGGGCAGTTCCAATGTTGTCTTTGTGATCAATGAGCTGGATAAGGCGGACAGTGAGGGACAGAACGGGAATCCGGCGGATACCCTGCTGACGCTTCTGGATAATCTGGGCTTTACCGACAATTATATGGAGTGCCAGATTCCGACAGGAGGCGTCTACCCGATCGCCACAGCCAACGATAAGGACCGCATCTCGGAACCCCTGATCTCGCGTTTTGCGGTGATCGACATACCGGATTATACGCCGGAAGAAAAGAAGATCATCTTCCGCGATTACTCTCTGCCCAAGGTTCTGCGCAGGATGGGAATGAAGCAGGAGGAGTGCCGGATCCTGCCGGAGGCAGTGGACGCAATCATAGAGCTCTACCGGGACCGTCCCGGCTGCCGGGATCTGGAGCAGGCGGCGGAGCATCTGGCCGGAAACGCCCTCTATGAGATCGAGACAGAAAATAAGACAGAAGTGGAGTTTGACGCATCGCGCACCCAGGCACTGCTGAGCGGCTGACGGAACAGTAAATGTCTTACATAAATCCGGATGCTTACATGCAGGCATGACGCATCCACATCTACTGCAGAACAAGCTGTGGAAGCAGCTTCAGGGATGATACATCTTCCGGAACTGGGAAGGTGTACATCCCTTTGTAATATGGAACATGCGGATGAAGGCGGACATGCTCGGGAAGCCGCTCTCCATGGCAACGTCCGTTATGGACAGGGCAGGGTCGGCAAGGGCCTGCTCTGCCCGGGCGATCCGCTTCTGGTTTAAATAGCGGTAGTAGGTTGTGCCTGTAAACTGCTTGAACAGGCGGGTGAAATGGTATTTGGAGAAGCCGGAGAAACGCGCGGCGTCTTCAAGGCTCAGGTTTTCCGTGCAGTGATCCTCTATGTAGCTGCATACGTCGATAAACTTCTCCACATATTTTTTCTGCCTGGAGTCGTCGCCGGCAAAACGGCCGGAGGAGGAAGCGAAGCTTCGCCCGAGCAGAACAAAGATATCGATCAGGCGGGAATAGATGGAGGATTCGAAGAAGGAATCGCCGGCTTTATAATCCTCCATGATCCCCCGGACCTGCTGCAGAACGCGGGAGTAAATGTCAGGATACTGCTCCGGGGTTATGACCGCGACAGGGTAGATCATGGACAGGATGGAGCTGATCTCGCGCAGATTGAGAACCGAGGTCACCTCCGCCTGGATGATATAACGCTCTCCCTCAGACGGAAAAAGATGGTGCAGGACCGCGGGGCAGATGATGGCGATATCGCCCTCCCTGAGGACGCACCGGGCGTCATTGTGCTCAAAAATATACTCGGAGCGGACCGGCATCAGGATCTCAATCGGGGAATGCCAGTGAAGCGGGTACTCTTCATATTCGATATTGTCATAGATTCTGAGGTTCGTATTCTCCCGGTAATTTACCGTCTCATGAGTTCCGTTCAGGTTCTCGATCATATTTTTATCCCCCCGCCTGCAGTGACCGGCTGATTGCTTTCTATCTGAGCTCAGCATAGAATAATTGCGATTTTGTGTCAATAAAAAACACAGATTCCCATCTCTGACTGGTCAAATCCTTCGATAAAATGTGTGCTTCTCACAGACATTCCCATATGAGGCACAAAAAACAGTGGCCATAATCCGGAATATTATGCAAAATGTCAATTGTCCGACATGGATTACCGCAATAATTTTGAAAAGGGAAGCAAGAATTTAAGAGATAAAGCGCGGCTCCGGTGATAGAGTGAAAACAGAGTTACGATTCACGGCCTGATGTGTGGAGGGCCGTGAATCGTAAAAAGCAGATAAGGGGTCCGCAGCCCGGCGGGACAGTGAGGACAGAAGTTAAAAGAAAGGGAGGCAGTATGAACAGACAGGAAGCATATGAGCGCGCGGTGGAACTGGTATCAAAGATGACGCCCGCTGAGAAGATGTCTCAGCTTCGTTACGATTCTCCTGAGATCGCAAGGCTTGGAATTCCCGCATACAACTGGTGGAATGAAGCGCTCCATGGCGTGGCGCGGGCGGGAACCGCGACCAGCTTTCCGCAGGCGGTCGGCATGGCGGCGACCTTTGACGAGGACCTGATCCGGCAGATCGGCGACGTCATCGCCACCGAAGGCCGGGCAAAGTACAATGCCTATTCAGGCCGCGGCGACAGGGATATCTATAAAGGCCTGACCTTCTGGTCCCCGAATATCAATATTTTCCGTGATCCCAGATGGGGCCGCGGACAGGAAACCTATGGGGAGGATCCTTATCTGACCGGCACCCTGGGCTGCGCTTTTGTACGCGGACTGCAGGGGGACGGGGAGTATATGAAGGCTGCTGCCTGCGCTAAGCATTTCGCGGTTCATTCCGGGCCGGAGGCGGTCCGCCATTCCTTCGACGCCAGAGCATCGAAGAAGGACATGGCAGAGACATACCTTCCCGCTTTCCGCAGGCTGGTGCAGGATGCGGGCGTTGAATCCGTTATGGGCTGCTATAACCGTGTCAACGGGGAACCTGCCTGCGGCAGCAGGACCCTTCTGCAGGAGATCCTGCGCGGGAGCTGGAAATTCCAGGGACATGTAGTCTCCGACTGCTGGGCCATACAGGATTTCCACGCGCATCACCATGTGACGGAAGACGCAGAGCACAGCGCCGCGCTGGCCATCAACGCGGGCTGTGACCTGAACTGCGGCTCCACCTATCAGGTACTCCCCGATGCCTATAAGAAAGGGCTGATCACGGAGGAGACGATCACGGAATCAGCGGTCAGACTGTTCACTACGAGATTCCTCCTCGGTTTATTTGACGAGACGGAATACGACCGGATTCCTTATACGGCGGTCTGCTGCCCGGAGCATCTTGCCCTCGCGCAGAGAACCGCGGAGGAAGGAATCGTCCTTCTCAAAAATGACGGCGTCCTCCCGCTGAGCCGCGAGATGGGAGCGCTGGGAGTTGTCGGTCCGAACGCCGATGACAGGAAAGCCCTGATCGGCAATTATCACGGAACCGCTCCGGAATACATCACCCTGCTTGAAGGGATCCGGAGACTGGCGCCGGAGACGATGCGGATCCATTACTCAGAGGGATGCGCGCTCAGGGATAACCGGGTTGAGAACCTGGCTTATGAGAATGACCGTCTCAGTGAAGCTATGATCGTAACTCAAAACAGCGACGTTACAATCGCAGTGGTCGGTCTGAATGAGAATCTGGAAGGAGAGGAAGGAGACGCGGGCAACAGCTATGCTTCCGGAGACAAGCTGGATCTCTCCCTCCCGCAATCCCAGCAGGCACTGCTTCATGCTGTCGCCGAGACGGCGAAGGAGGAGGGAAAGAAGACGGTTCTCTGTCTGATGGCGGGGAGCGATCTGGACCTGTCCTATGCGATGGAGAATTTTGACGCGGTGCTGATGCTCTGGTATCCGGGAGCCCAGGGAGGACTTTCAGCTGCCAGGATTCTGTTCGGCGACGTATCGCCGTCCGGAAAACTCTGCGTGACCTTCTATGATCCGGATTACCCGCTGCCGGAGTTTACGGATTATTCCATGAAGGGCCGTACTTACCGCTATATGGACGCTCCGGCCCAGTATCCCTTCGGCTACGGGCTGACCTACGGAGACGTGATTGTGACGGATGCCAGGCTTCTTAAGGACGAGGAAGCCGCCGGGCAGGGAGAAGGAGCATGCAGGAAACTGTCTGTGTCCTTCCGCAACAGGGGAGCGGTCTTAACGAAGGAAGTCATAGAAGTATATGTGGATCCGGTGGATTCGCCTTACCGGACCCCGAATCCGAGACTGGCCGGTTTCTGCAAGATCGAAGTGCCGGCCGGCGGTGAGGGAAGCTGTGTCGTCAGACTTGATCCGGATCTGGATAAAGTCGTGGACGAGGAGGGAAGACTCATTCCCGCTGACGGGAAGATCCTTCTCTATACGGGCGTCAGCGGCCCGGACAGACGCAGTGTGGAACTGACCGGAAAAGAACCTCTTGTGCTGGAACTATGAATGCGGACTGCGATAGTAATAAGCGGGGCGCAATTCCTGCAGGACAGAACTGATATTTGAATCGGACAGTTGCTTTTTTTATACAGCTTGCTATAATGGATTTGGGTGGGATTTATGAAGCTGCTGCGCAGACTGTCTGAGTGAGCGCTGTTTTAGGCTGGGTTTTATGTGATGATGCCGCATCATCTGCGGCTGAGTACTATGTTGTATGATCAGCATAACATGCTGCTGCCGTCGGTTTTTTATCGTTATGGGTTTGCGATACGGACGGCTGCCTGTACGGGTGGAATGCTGATTCAGGAGATTGGGAGAGATATTCTGAAGCTTATGTCCCGGCAGAAAGAATCCTTCCGGTGAAAGCCGGGGGGAGGATGGATACGGGTGTGGCAAAGAGATAGATTTGTAAGGCTGTCTGCACAGTGTACGTTTTGGTGTAGGGGTGCAGCAAATTAAAACGGATTCCACCTGCCTGGCGAGGAGCGAAAAGCACCCGCCAGGCATTCATTTTAAGACATTAAGCAGCCCACAGGACCCGCCCGGTCTGTATCCTCGTCTCTCGGGGAAGAGATGTCAGATACGGGACGAAATCCTGTGGGCTATTATACAGTTTTGCTACCAGAGAACCCAGTTCCATCATACAGGTTTTAAAGAATTTGTGCAAACAGGTTTTTGAACAAAGAAGATGAAGAGAAAAAAACATCTTTGTAAACAATGCCAGAAAAAGGTCCTTTTTTGCGGCAGAAGCCTGCTGAAGCGGTTTTTTGCCGGTCACAGTCCGGTCAGGGTACAAGCCCGTCCCTGAATTTGCGGATCATGTCCCATGTCAGAGATACGGAATTGTCCTCGATCACCAGATCTTCCCGATTCACCCAGATCCCTTCGGAGAGTTCTTCCTTTCCGTCGGTATTCAGATGAACGGAGGGATCGCCGTCAACATCCGCGAAGAAGCCGGCGATCAGAGAAGAGGAGAAGGGCCAGGGCTGCGATTCGCAGTAGCGGATATTTTTCACCTTCAGTCCCACTTCCTCCATGGTTTCCCGCCGGACCGCATCCTCCAGTGTCTCCCCGACTTCCACAAAGCCCGCGACAAGGGCATGCCGGCGGTAGCCGCTCCTGTTGTAGCGGGTCAGGAGCAGCTTATCGCCGTCCACAATGGCGATAATGACGACCGGTGAAATCCGCGGATAATAAAGATGGCCGCAGCTGGGACAGCGGATCGCACGCTCCTCATCCGAATGGACAGTCGGTACGGCGCAGCAGCCGCAGAAACGGTGCAGGCTGTACCATTCTCCGAGCTGGGCGGCAACTGCAGCACCGAAGGCCAGACAGTCGCTTTCCATATCCCGAAGGACCATGATATTCTGATAGCGGAAGGGGATCTCTTCCCTCTCCTCAAAAGGGGTATGCGTAAAGAAAAAACCTGTCTCGTCGATCGAGAACAGATAAAAGGCCTCGCTGACAGCCTGCGGACAGAACTTTTCGAAATCAGCGGCTGTCGGGAGCTTTTTATCCCCGCTGAGAAGAATCTTCCTGCCGTCCAGCAGAACCAGATAATCGGAGGGGGCAGGCCTGCGCCTGTCATATTCATTGTTGAAAACATGCGGAGCGATATCCTGAAACATAGGCAGCCTCTTTTTTTCTGAAATCAGATTTGTTAAGATTACATTCTCTTACAGATATGATATCATAAAGAATCGTCGCGTGAAAAGCTGTTATTCCGGTACATGCGCAGCGCGGATTTGAAAAGCCCGGCTGGTTTATCATGCAGAATCGTTATTCCGGTACATGCACAGCGCGGATGGTCCGCTCTGTGCGATATTTCACTAAGACAGCAGAGCTGCCGGACGGAATATGCGTGCGGCCTGGTGTGTGAAGCGCCGTGAACAGGAATCATCCGGGAAGACAGCCAGAGACAGAGAGAGACAGGATCAGACCCTGTGAGGGTGACAGATGAGACATATTGAGACAATTCTGAAACAGCTTCCGGACGGAAGGGCCGGAAAGGAACTGGTTGACGGCTGCCTCGTGCTGGAGGGCGGTGCTTTCCGCGGTCTGTATACCGGCGGTGTCGTGGACACCCTGATGCAGAACGGGATCAATATACAGACTGTGGTCGGCGTATCCGCCGGAGCTCTGTACGGTTTGTGCTATACCGCCGGAAGAATCGGCTGGCCGAGCCGCTTTAATATCAGCCACTGCAGGGATCCCTATTACGCCGGTCTGAGAGCCTACCGGAAAAACCGCGGTGTGATCGGCTTCAATATCGTATTTGACGAATTCAAGACAGAGGACCATGAGAACATCTTAAGAGTCATGGATCCGAAGCGGAGGCTGGTAGCTGTCGCAACCAACTGTCTCACCGGACAGGCGGCTTATCTGGAGAAGACCAACTGCTCCGATATATTTCAGGCTGTAAAAGCATCCGCAAGCATGCAGGTTCTGTCCAGGATGGTTTATCTGGACGGGATTCCCTATCTGGACGGGGGCAATTCTGTCTTTGTCCCGGTAGACTGGGCACTCCGGCAGAGGTATGAGAAAATCATCGTCGTCAGGACCAGGGAGAGGGGATACAGAGATCTGGAAGAGTCTGAAACCCAGCTGAAAGCGGAGCTTCGGCTGTATCATAATTACCCGGCTCTGTGCGACTATATGATGCATGCGGCGCAGTATTACAACAGACTCATGGATCATATCGATGAACTGGAAGAGAGAAAACGGATCTTTGTGATCGCGCCCAGTGAAGCGCCGGATGTATCCAGGCTGGAGAGAGATCCCGAAAAGCTGTACCGGCTCTACAGGATGGGAGCGGCAAACACCGAAAGACGGATCCCAGCAATCCGAAGGTACCTGGGGATGCCGGAAGAAGCCGTGATCTGAATGTGCCCGCGGCCTGCTGTTTCTGACCGCCGTGAGAATCCTGTGAAACCGGGCAGGAAACTTAAACAGGAAACAGAAAACTCAAACAGGAAACA
>DGHP01000009.1:32641-35296 GCA_002392705.1 Lachnospiraceae bacterium UBA3845
AACAGGAAACATGAAACTTAAACAGAAAACTGAAACAATAAACAGGAATCGGACAGAGGATAAACTTCCCCTGTCCGATTGATTCCTGAGCCGGAAAACGGCTCCATTATCTTCGCTAATCAAAGGTCATATACTGCCTCAGCCGTGCGAGCGCTTTGCTGTGTATGAGCTTACAGTTGCTGTAGGACATCCCCATAATCTGTGCGATCTCCTTCAGCTGCTGATTATGGTAATAGTGCAGCACAATCAGGTCTTTCTCACGCTTCGGAAGCTTCTCCAGCGCATCTGCCAGCTCTTCAAGAGTCTCTTCCTCCAGAATTCCCGTGAAAGAGTCATCCGTCACCGCGTCTTCTTCACCGAGTTCCTCATGTACTTTGCGGACCCGGAAATAGTCGATCAGCGTATTCCGTGCGATCGTATAGACCCAGGTCGATACGGAAGCCTTCGTCTGGTCAAAAGACGGGAATTTTTCAAATACTTTCAGAAAGACGGTCGAGAGAAGATCCTCAGCTTCGCAGCGGCTGCTGATTTTGCTGAGAATGTAATGCATTACTTTGTCGTGATAGTTCTCATAGACTTCGTCATATGTCAGGGCCTGTTCCATAGCATATCCTTTTTTTCGGGGTCCGGCACAGCGTCCGCCTGCCAGATATCCGGAATCCCCGCAGCATTCACATAATCCAGTTCGCTGCCGCTCAGTGACTGGCGGGAGGAGGCATCCTTTCTTCGCGGATCCGCATCCGCTCCGCTGGTTTCTTCTGTTATACCGTACCGGCTTTCCGTTTCACGGATCAGATCCCCTATCCTCGGGTTATCTGCGAATTTCTGATAATCAAACAAATCTTTCAGTGTTGCCATCCTGTTCTTCCTTTCTTCCCTTCTCTTCGCAGCTGCCGGATGCCGCCGCCCCTTGTAAGGCGGACATCCTTCGTGAATTCTTTTATGGGTCAGCAGCTGGGAAACATATCTATATATTTGATACGAAGAAAAGCTGCTGAAGGCCATCTTCCCCGGGAAGAATGCCGGGCCGGCCTAGAGCTGCTGCGAATAGAAGGTCAGCAGGGTGTCGTAATAGTCGGCAAGAGTCTGTCCGAAGGAATTGTAGATTTCATGTTTCGCCTCCGGGAAAAGAACCAGGCGCGCATTCCGGGCAGCAGACGCCAGCTGGTTCTGTCCCTCATTGTCCACAAAGGCATCGTGTCCGGCCTGGCAGATCAGAAGCGGGATCTGAATGGAAGCAGCATGCGCCTGAAGCTCTTCCGTTGCTTTCATGGCAGCCCGTACCCATCGGAAGGTTCCGGAATTCATAGTATACCGGTTTTGGCTTTTGGGATCGATGCGGGGTTCAAACTGATAATCATATCTGGCCCTGGAGAGGGCAGCGCTGTGTTCAAAGTCGGGTTTTCCGTCAAAATCCTGCCCGCCCGGCATCTGGCGGTCATTCCAGCGAAGAAGTCTTGAAATGCCGGAGAGCGCTTTTACCTGCCAGAGAGGGGTATTTCCGAAAGTCATCTTCAGCATGGGGCTTGTCAGAACCGCGGCGTCGAAATACTCCGGATGTCTTTCGAGGAAGAGCGCGCCTACGGCGCCGCCCATCGAATGCGCATACAGAAAATGCTTCTGTCCTTTTGTCTGCGGCAGGACGATCTGATCCAACAGCGCCTTCAGATCTTCCACGTATTCCGTGAAATCCGTGACATCAACCCGGTCCAGTTCCGGTACAGCGCGCCAGGAACGGCCGTGGCCCCGCTGTTCAATAAAACAGATACTGTAGCCCTGCTCATAGAAATTGTAGGCCGGTTCATGAAACTTGGCGAAAAATTCGCAGAAACCATGAACCATGACAATGACTGCTTTTGCGTCCGGGTGAACCGCAAGATAGTACTGGATGGGTTTTCCCTGATATCCGGAGAAATGGCTGCCCGAAACATGCTCTTTCAGCCAGGAGCGGACCACAGTGTCCATAAAGTTACGGTATTTTACCTCATCAAAGGGAACCATATCACGCCTCCCGAGTTATCATTTTTTGCGCCGCAGCAGGATTCAATGCCGCGGCAATGACGGATCCGGGTGATTGCTTCACGGGACATCCGTCTCTTTCATCTTAGTAAAAATCGGCCTGATTTGCAAGATCCTGCTTCGCCGTCATTTGTGGAGAAATTTACAGGCGTCATTTGTGGGGAAGTGCTTTGTAATTATTTATGGAGAAATTTATGTAGCGGGATTTATTGATGTGATGTACAATATTCCATCATAAAAACACATGCATAAGCGAAAGGATGGAAAACGAATGAGTGAAATAAGACGTCCGGAATCAATGGAACGCATCACAACACCGGCGCTGGCGGAAGCATTTATCGCAGAGCAGCTGGAGCAGCTTCGTGCGCAGATCGGGGATAAGAAGGTCCTTCTTGCCCTGTCCGGCGGCGTGGATTCTTCTGTTGTGGCAGCGCTGCTGATTAAAGCTGTCGGACAGCAGCTGGTATGTGTACATGTGAATCATGGGCTTCTCAGAAAAGGAGAACCCGAGCAGGTAATTAATGTTTTCCAGAAGCAGATGCATGCGAATCTGATTTATGTGGATGCTGCAGACCGTTTCCTGGACAAACTGGCCGGAGTGGCTGAACCGGAACAGAAGCGTCATATCATCGGCGA
>DGHP01000132.1:0-4016 GCA_002392705.1 Lachnospiraceae bacterium UBA3845
TCATTGCTGATCGCTGCCATCTTTCTCCTCCTCTCAACCCAGACGGACAGATACGCCGCGGTCCCGCAGATACTGTTTCACATCGCGGATCTCAAGCTCTCTGTAATGAAACAGGGAAGCCGCAAGTGCCGCGTCCGCTTTCCCTTCCGTCAAAGCCTCATAAAAATGCTCCATATTTCCCGCGCCTCCGGAAGCAATCACAGGAACAGATACATTTTCGGCAATCGTCCTCGTCAGTTCCAGATCGTAACCGGCCTTCGTCCCGTCACAGTCCATACTGGTAAGAAGGATCTCCCCCGCGCCGAGCCTGTCTGCCTTCACAGCCCACTCGACCGCGTCGATCCCCATGTCGATTCTTCCGCCGTTGCGGTAGACATTCCAGCCGCTCCCGTCCGCCCTTCGCTTGGCATCAATCGCCAGGACTACGCACTGGCTGCCGAACCTGTCCGCCGCTTCCGCGATCAGATCCGGGTTCAGGATTGCCGCCGAATTCACCGACACCTTATCCGCGCCGGCTCTTAAAATCTCCCGGAAGTCTTCCACTGTCCGGATTCCGCCGCCTACCGTAAATGGAATAAATACGGTTTCCGCCACTCTGCGCACCATGTCGACTACCGTCCTCCGCGCGTCAGAAGAAGCCGTGATATCCAGGAAAACCAGCTCATCCGCTCCTTCCTTGTCATACGCCGCCCCGATCTCCACCGGATCCCCGGCGTCGCGCAGATCCACGAAATTAACGCCCTTTACCACGCGCCCGTTTTTGACATCCAGGCACGGGATAATCCTCTTCGTAAACATATTCCGCTCTCTTTCTATGTCAGAAGATTCTGCCGGATTCCTTTCTCCAACTCAGAAATCACGGTCAGCCTGCTTCTGCAATCCCCTCAGCAGGGATCCGCTCTGTCTGCCCGCTTCCTTCAACAGGAATAGTCAGATTCTCTTCTCAGTGTACCGTGAGAAAGTTCTCCAATATTTTCAATCCCCAGCTGCTGCTCTTCTCCGGATGGAACTGACAGGCAAAAAGATTCTCCTTCTCGACGCTGGCATCAATTCTGGTCCCATACTCTGTCGTCGCCGTGACAACGGAAGGGTCCTCCGCGTGGAGATAATAACTGTGGACAAAATAGACATACGTCTCTTCCGGGATGCCTTCAAACAGTCTTCCCCTGTTCGGATACGTCAGGCTGTTCCAGCCCATATGCGGAATTTTCAGTGTTCCGTCCTGATCCGGAATCCGGAGAATACTTCCCTTCAGAAGGCCGAGTCCCTTCACGCCGGGAGTCTCCTCGCTCTCATCGAAAAAGAGCTGCAGGCCAAGGCAGATCCCGAGGAGCGGAATTCCCCTCTTCTTAACCTCCTTCAGCGTCTCATCCATCCCATAGCGCTCAAGTCTTTCCATGGCGTCCCCGAAAGCACCGACGCCCGGCAGAATCACATGATCGGAATTCAGAATCTTTTCCCGGTCCCTTGTAAGCACATAGTCATGGCCGAGATAAGCACAGGCCTTCTGGACACTCATGATATTTCCGGCATCATAATCAATTATCGAAATCATTCAGCTGTTTCCCCCTGTTAATCTGTTTTCGCCATATTTATCTGCATGACAAGATCGTAAAATATGAGGAATCTATTTCATCATAACACAAACTTTCCCATTTCGCTGTATGAAAAAAGACTGCCGTCCGATCGCATATGCTGTATAAATTTTAATCTGATGAAGATTTTGTTTTGTATGGGCCTTATGACTTGGATAAAGGTAGAAATCCTGGTTTTGTTAAACCGCCCGACTTCGGAAAAGACAGCAGGTATCCCGCGTCAAATTCAGGATTCATACAGAAAGCAACTCAGGTTTTTCAGGAAAAAATGAAAAATGGAGCAACATTATGCAGATCCGGAATCCGAACATCCGCTTTGCTGAATATGCGGATGCAGAAATCATACGCCATATGATGGAAATCGCCGTAAGCCGTCTTCCCAGCAGAGACTGCCATCATGGTAAAGAGGCTCTGATTTTGTCCCTCCTGATCTGCCTCAGGTCAGCACAGCCTGTCAGAGCCATAATATAGCGCAGTTCCTCTCTGAGACGCTCTGTATAGAGGTGCACTCCTTCCGCCAGGGCACCGTGCACGGCGATCGCGTACGGCCTGCCAATCATGGCTGCATCCGCTCCCAGGGCAAGTACTTTGAAAATATCCGCACCTGTACGGATTCCTCCGTCAACAAACACCGGAAAATCTTCCCCCACCGCGCTCCGTATTTCCGGAAGTACTGACGCAGTCGCAGGGGCATCTTCAAAATGTCTGCCTCCATGAGACGAAACGATGATCGCGGAGGCTCCCGCCTCACGTGCTGTCAAAGCACCCTGCGCAGTCATTACCCCTTTAACAATGAGCTTCAGTCCGCTCTCTCTGATCAGGAAACGAAGAT
Source organism: Lachnospiraceae bacterium UBA3845 (assembly GCA_002392705.1). Taxonomy (GTDB): domain Bacteria; phylum Bacillota; class Clostridia; order Lachnospirales; family Lachnospiraceae; genus Porcincola. The sequence continues at coordinate 2,428 of DGHP01000132.1, forward strand.
CTTCCTCACTTTTCGGATGTCCCCCCATACCGTTTTTCTTAAGTGCCGGAAGATAGGCCGAATCCACGTCCATGGCAAAATACTTCGCTCCGGCGTCCCTGAGCATCCGTGTCTTTTCAAGGATATATTCATTTGGCCATGGTTTCACAGTTGAAATCATGGAACCTTTTCCGCTTTTGATCAGAGGCAGCAGTGAGCGGAAAAAGGATTCATCCGGTGTATCCCCTGAGAAAGCGGGAATATTCTCCTGTAACGCGCCTTCCAGTACAGCAGAATTATACTGCAGATCTGTCAGGTATCCATTGTAGTTAAAAGCCATTCCTCCAATCGGCGCGATCATGAGGGGCATGGACCATTCCTGCCCAAGCAGCGTCTGCTTCAGGTCCGGATCCGTCTCCGGACAGAGGGTATCCATGCAGATCTTAACAGATTTCAGATACTCTCTGCACACTGTAAAGCTTCTCCCGTTTCCATATCCGCCCGTCCCCGGCAGTTCTCCCCTGCAGGCAATTCCGTTGCATTCCGGACAGACCCTGCATTTTGGTTTCATATTCTGCCTCGCCTTGTCCAGCATCTCGCGGTAATTCATAGTCTCTCTCCATCCTTAGTCCTACGTTCATAAGCAGTCTGTCCGGTCAGTTCTTTATTCCGGAAACCTGCTCCAGTTATCCTGCTTTCCGGCAGCCCGCTCCGGCCATTCCGGCTTTTCCGCAAACCTCTCCGGTTATTCCTGCTTTCTGGCAAGCCTCTCCGGCTATTCCTGCTTTCCGGCAGCCGGAGCAGACAGCTGCCCCTTTCAGGAAGCAGCGGTCCGTGCATACTTCCTGTATCCAGGAGCTTTTTCAGAATCAGTATAACGGTTTCGTCTACAGACAGCAAGAAAAGCTGTTGCCAGGAAAAGCTTTGTTGTGGTAACGTATTGAAGTACCGTTTGACGAAGGAGGAGGGATCCCTGCCTTGAATACTAGATTGAAAATAACCCGTGCCGATCCGGCCGGCAATCTGACACTATTCATAGAAGGCAATGTTCCGGCAGACCGCTACGCCGCTCTTGCGGCCGACCTGCTCAAGCGCCCGGAATTTGCCGCAGAGCAGGCCGGATATGCGGATCTGCCGGCTCGCCGCCTGGAAATGTCCGGCGGTGAATTCTGCGGCAATGCTTCACGCGCATTCGGCTTTTATATTGCCCGGCAGCAGGGGCTTCCCTCCGGAGAAATTCAGATTCGGATCTCCGGCTGCTCACATCCGGTCCGGACACTAGTCGATCCCGGAACAAATACAGCCTTCGCGGATATGCCCCTGCCGGCAGCCATCGAGGAGATCCGTCTGCCGGACCCTGCGGGAATCCGCCCTCTGGTCCGTTTTGAGGGAATCTGGCATATCCTGATGATCGGCTGTGTGGATACAGACAGTTTTCCTGTCATCCGGGACGCGATCTACCGGAACAATTCACCGGAAGCGCTTGGCGTCATGTACATTTCCGAAGATCTCAAAAGCATGGTTCCCATGGTCTATGTGGAAGGCCCCGGAACCTTGTATCGTGAAAGCAGCTGCGGCAGCGGTACTGCCGCTGCTGCCGCCTGGCTGGC
>DGHP01000132.1:4131-6764 GCA_002392705.1 Lachnospiraceae bacterium UBA3845
GCAGCCCGGCGGGGAACTCGGCGCGGAGGTGCTTCTGAAAAATGGTACTCTGAGCCGGATCCGGATCGGAGGACCTGTCAGCCTGGAGCCGTCCGTCTTTGTGAATGTCGAGATCTGAACCCGTCGTTCTTTTTCTTAAAAAACAGAAACACTGATCGGGAGGCTTTATCAACGACAGTTCAGATCAATCAGCATTTCCTGACAGAATGATTCTTTATCCTAATTGACCTGCAGAACGGAAAAACCGGCAGAGAGCGCTATCTCTGCCGGTGTTCATTCTCTGATCTTTCTGTTTCTCTATCTCAGGCTGCTCCCGCAGTCGTAAAATCAATCGTTTTTCTTTCCCACGATGCTCAGAATACGGATAAAGAGGTTAATGATATCTACATAGATATCCGCCGCGCTGTCGATCGCGTTGTCCAGCGTTTTCGGGTAAACCTGCGCCTTTGCCCAGTCATATCCCACATATCCAGAGAAAATGATTACCATGATGTAATCCATAATCCCAAGATCGAGGCGGAAGATCAGAACGCCGACCAGCTCAACCGCGATCGCAATCAGAAGCGACAATCCCAGTGTTTTCCCCAGTCCCAGGAAGAAGGAAGGGAACAGGGTGGAAACAATCATCATCGAAACCGTGACAATTCCTGTCATCAGAAATGCCGTATAGATCGTATGGCCGCTGTACATGGTCAGGATGTAGGTAAGCAGCAGTCCCATTCCGACAGAGAGCATTATAAATCCGCCAAAGCTGACAGCCGGTTTCCGGGACTTAAATACAATCATGGTGCCGCCTATGCCCAGTACAAAATAAGCGATAAATACCGCCGCCTGCGGCAGGTTCAGAATCTGTTCCGAAAAAAATCTGGCCATCACTGTATTGATCAGGATTCCAAACAGAAGTACAAGCCCGATCGTCAGATTATAACTGTTTTCCTTCAGCTGGATGCCGTCAAAATTCTTCAGTCTCTGCACTTTATATTCCTGTGTTTCCATAATACCAATCCCTTCTAAAAACAAAAGCGCTCATCCTGCGGCTTTCCATTCTGTCAAAACCATCTGCGGTGCGGCCGATCTTCTCTTCGTCTGCCCGCTCATATTTTTATATACGGATGAAATCTTATTCAGCCACGGATCATTTATATTTTTTCACGCGGCTTCTTTTGTGCGCCCTGTTACATGCGCCCTTTTTGTTCGCCCTGTTTTGTGAGGTGGAAGACCTGTGGATTGTATGAAAATCACACAGGAATGATCCCTGAACGCCGCTCAGCTTATCAGTGGAAGAACAAAGGATGTCCAGAGCCAGCTCACGGGCATGGCCAGGATCATTGCCGGAATCATATCCGCCACCGGGAACATCTTCACGCGGATCATGCGGAAGCCAGTTGCCAGCAGAAGGACACCGCCGCAGGCCTTGAAATCATTGATCATCACCGGCGTGGTCAGCGGGAAGATCAGTCCTGCCAGCAGATAGAGCAGCATAAAGACGATAAACTGGGGAACCGCGATAAAGGAAACCACGATTCCAAGCGTACATGCAAAAATCATGGAGGTCGGGAGATCCAGGATGGATTTCGCGATCAGGATACTGTGATCTCCTGTCATGCCGGAAACAATCGATCCGTAGATCCCGGTTCCGGAAGCGCAGAACAGGACGATGACGGTCACAAGGGTGGATGTGAATTCTTCTTCCGACAGACCCGTGTTTTTCTGTTTCACAAACCGTCCCATGACGGACTGCATCGCTTTCCCGCCCGCATTGATTTTATCACCCAGATGAACCGCAAGGCCGATACAGGTTCCGAGGATTACGGCAAATACAACAGCCGGCATATTCTGCATCAGGCTGATGCTGCTGACTCCCATTGTCATCGCGCAGGCGCCGAAGATCATGTTCAGCTTCTCTTTAAAATCCGCGCTCAGCTTATTTCCGAGAACAGTTCCGATTAAACCGCCTGTTACGATGGCACATGAATTGATCAAAACTCCGATCGGCATAACTATCTCCTTTCCCATGGACAAATCAGATACTATGAGGTTCCATCAGAATGCGCCGCTGATTCCTGATTCTGTTTTTTTCGGCCGGCCTGCGGCTGATTTCTGACACTGTTACTATAATACCGCATCTGCACAGTATTCGGCAACAAGATTGGCATGCAAAGACTTGAGACTGCCCTTTCAGCCCGCTCCAAAACTGCTTCCAGATGGCTCTCCGGCTGTATTCAGCCAAAAAGCTGAAGGGGTAATCCGCGAATGGACAGAAGAAACAGATCGTTATAAGACAAAAAAAGACAGAGACTGGAGCCTCTGTCTGTCCGTACCTTCAAAACCGCATACAAAATCATTTCTCCGGACATTCATCCGTCTTCCCTGAACCGATATCAAGGATAAGCGTGCGACCGATTAGTAACAGTCAGCTCCATGCATTACTGCACTTCCACCTCTGTCCTATCAACCTCATTGTCTTTAAGGGGTCTTGGGATATCTCATCTTGAGGGGGGCTTCACGCTTAGATGCCTTCAGCGTTTATCCTATCCGCACTTCGCTTCCCTGCTGTGCACTTGGCAGTACAACAGTTGCACCAGTGGTGCGTCCATTCCGGTCCTCTCGTACTAGGAACAGCTCCTCTCATG
>DGHP01000170.1:0-802 GCA_002392705.1 Lachnospiraceae bacterium UBA3845
CCGCTTTTCTGTCATCGCTGGTAAATACCTTCGCATGGACAAAGCCGGGAGTATATTCGTAGATCTTCACGCCTGCTTCCACCAGTCTCTTATAATGGGCCTTCGCGAGTGCATAAGCCAGCTTTTTATCCGGAATGCCCGGCAGAATGATCTTTACATCCACCCCGCGCTGTGCGGCGTACTTCAGAGCAGTCTCCAGTTCCCCGTCCAGGATCAGGTAGGGCGTCATGATATGAACATAGTCCTCCGCCCTGTTCAGGATATCCATGTACACCGTCTCTCCGACTTTGTCATTGTCCAGAGGGCAGTCCCCATAGGGAATCACAAAGCCTGACGGGTTCTCCGGCAGCGTCCCGCTCTCCTTCAGCCATGGATCAAAGACGGGTTCCTTCTCATCCAGGTTCCACATCTGCAGGAACATCAGCGTAAAGCTCTTAACTGCATCTCCCTTCAGCATCACAGCCGTGTCTTTCCAATGGCCGAAACGCTCCCTGCGGTTGATATACTCGTCGGCCAGATTGATACCGCCGTTGAACGCAACTTTGCCGTCGATGACCAGAATCTTGCGGTGATCGCGGTAGTTGTAATGCGAAGAAATAAAAGGCTTTATGGGAGCGAACACCTTCGCCCTGATGCCGTGTTCTTCCAGCAGCTTATTGTAATTCACGGGAAGTGTGGAAACCTCAAGCATCCCGTCGTACATCACCCGGACGTCCACGCCGGCTTTTGCCTTCTCTTCCAGGATCTTCAGGATTTCGCCCCACATATATCCCTCATCTATGATGAAATACTCCATAAAGAT
>DGHP01000170.1:954-6145 GCA_002392705.1 Lachnospiraceae bacterium UBA3845
CCGCTTCTGTTCAGGTAGGTAACCAGGTCGTCCGTTCCGGATTTGCCTTCTGAGAGTTTTTCCTTCACTCCCTCCGGCTGTCGGACCGCGTCTTTTGTTCTGTCGATCAGTTCTCTGGCCCGTTCCTGGATCTTGCGGTGTCCCAGATTGGTCTGTGTAAATGCCAGAAGCGCTGCTCCGGTAACAGGCATAATGGCAATCAGAAACATCCAGGTCAGCCGGGCTGTGGAATCCATGCCGCTGTTAAACAGATAGATTATGCCGCCGATCGTCAGCAAAGTGAGCGCGGTCGAAAAGAACGGGATCAGATCCCCCAGCCAGCCGTAGAAAGCGATCACCAGAAGAAGCTGCAGCGCCACAAGCAGCAGTATCAGAAAAAACCGGCTGAAAACCAGGTGAAGCAGTCCTTTTTTTCTTGGCTTTGCCAGTCTGTAAACATCATCCACGTCAGTCACCTCTCCCATAACTTTGCCGCCCTTACGCATCCATTACATGTACCTTGAACGCCAGCTGTTTTCCTCCCGGAACGGTGACCTAAACGGCATCGCAATCCATTCCGCCTCGGGAGCCTTCTGAATCGTCTCCTGAATCGTTTCCAGGATCGTCTCCTGTACGGATTCCTGGATCGTCTCCTTCACGGACTTCTCCAGTTCCTGAAAAAGCATAATGTGCGCCTCCTGTCTCTTGAGTCAAGTTGAAAAAATGTTCGGCAGCCTTTCGCTGCCTGAAAATACGAAGGTCAGAACAGCTGGTTGATATAATCTGTCAGAGCCTGTCTGTTATAAAAATGCTCCGGTTTTACGATGATGCAGTCCGGCTGGATTCCTCTGTCCGTATCATAGTAGGAACCGTTCTTCATATAGGACATTCTCTTCGGGGAAGAGATCTTGAACAGAGAGCCGTGGGCGGTTGACATCGTCAGAACAGAGCAGCTTCCTCCTCCCGTCTCTTTGCCCAGGAGGGTAACACGTCCGGAAGACCTGAAGATATTCGGAACCAGATTGCCGCAGGAGAAGCTGTAAGGTCCGGTCAGACAGTACAGATTCTTATCCTGCACGGTATCCTGCTCGTCAAATACACCGTCCAGATTGGTGTCGACCCGGTATGTCCCGGTCGAGATCGCGCCGGTCATGGAGCTTCTTATACTTAGGGATGCTTCTCCCAGATACCAGGCCGCCACAAAGGCGCCCGCATCTATGTCTCCGCCCCCGTTCAGACTCAGGTCGATGACCACATTCTCGATCGGGCTGCCTTCCCGGGTAATCTGTTCATGCGCGTACATGATCAGACCGATGGTATCCAGCGTCCCGGATTCCGGATCTTTCTCCACCTCTATATTTCCTGCGTAATAATCCTCTGCCCATCCTCCTACATGGAAGTGGTCAAATGTAACATAGGCAGTATTCCCGACCTCCTCATAGGCCTCTATCAGATGATCCGCATTCGCTCTGGCGCTGTAATAGATCTGCGCGGTTTCACTGTCTCTCTGGCTGGCCAGTCCTTCCTCGCCGCTTGTCTGCGCATGATCCGTCAGATAGGACGCGCCCGAAAAACCGGAATGCATATCATCCAGATAATAATTAATGAAGTCAATAAGCGCGCCGTCCTTCACATTCGGATCCGTACTTGCAAGAGCGGCCCGGTAGCCGGTTTCCCTGAAGATCTTGTCAAAGCTGCTGATATCATGGATCTCCTTCAGACCATACAGGTTGTCCATGGCCAGGCACAGTTCGCAGTAGCTGTACCAGGCAAGTTCTTCGCTCAGCATGGCGCTCGGAACCGAGTAAACATAGGAGTATCCCAGGGGGGTCAGTTCGGAACTGCCGAATCCGAAATCATCGGCGCACCCCATATATACCGCCTCTGTGTTGAACAGCAGAGTTCTGCCGTAACAAAGGGACATCATGAAATCCGACATTGTCTGCATCGGAACAAGGTAGAGTCCCTCCTCCTCGGACCAGTAAAGAGGAATGTCGTATGCGGCAAGGTCGAGCTCGATCTCCTTTCCATAACGGTCAAAAGAGCCTTTCTTTACCCGCTCGATCAGAATCGGATTCCCGTTTTCATCCATATATCCGCTTGTAAGAGTATCCAGCAGGGAGGTATCTCCTGTGCTGTGAAGGAATGCGTCAAAATCATCAAACAGGATCTTCTGCTCCATAAAATCAATGAGCATGGAGTATCCGTTTTCTCTGGTCAGCATCGCCACATTGCCGTCTGTCTCCAGAGCCAGCTGATACGCCTCATCATCTCCGTGAAGCTGGAGCATGAAGTTCACCCAGTCAGACAGATCGATGAAGGGCAGGTCGTTCACGCCGTTGATGAAATAGAGGGGATAATCCAGTTCTTCATCCAGGGTTATGATATAGAAGGGCACCATTTTACTCGACACGGACGCGCCTGTCAGGTCTTCTTCCGTCTCGCTGCTTTCAGGCACGACTCCCTCCGCATACTCCACTTCCGAAGAGGCTTCCGTCTCTTCTTCCCAGGCCAAAGAATCTTCCTCCAGAGCCTCCGCATAAGAGGGGGCTGAAAACGCGCAGGATGCCAGTGCCAGTGACAGCAGGACTGCCGCAGCCCTCTTCCCGTTTACAAGTCTTTTCTTCATTTCTCTCCTCCGTTCTTTTCATGTCGATTATTTATGTTTATCATGGAGCATCCGGAGCTTCCGCCGGCATCCGGAGATCTTCGGTAAAACAGCCCGGAATTCCTTACGGACAGGCTTTGTTTCTCCGGATCCGTTTCCCCGCGGGTACGATCGCATGCTGGGGACATACCAGAATACAGAGATGGCATCCCACACACTTTTTTCCATTCAGGACCGGTCTCCTGCTCCGGTCCGGCTGAAGCGCCTGATGGCCGCCGTCCATACAGGATATCACACAGCGCCCGCAGCCGATGCATTTTTCCCTGAGAAATCTCGGAAACAGAATGGTATCCCTTTCCAGCACATCCGTTGTTTCACTGATGCTGTCCAGGCCCAGACCGATTACATCCTTTACACTGTCCACGCCCTTCTCCGCCAGATAGCGGTTTAAGCCGCTTTTCAGATCGTCGATGATCCTGTATCCGTACTGCATAACCGCAGTGGTAACCTGAATCGAGCTGCCGCCCAGCAGCAGGAACTCCAGGGCATCCTTCCAGCTTTCCACTCCTCCCATGGCGGACAGATGCTTTCCTTTCAGGGCTTCACTCCTGCCAAGCTCCGCGATAAAGCGCAGGGCGATCGGCTTCACTGCATTGCCGCTGTATCCTCCGAAGGCGGACATCCCCCGCACTGCCGGGGAGGATACATACGTGTGAATGTTCACATTTGTCACTGATTTGATGGTGTTGATGGCCGCAATCCCGTCCGCGCCTCCGAGCATGGCAGCTTCAGCCGCCGGAATCATGCTGGCCACATTCGGCGTCAGTTTCGCCAGCACCGGAATATGGCAGGCCTTCTTCGCGGCTGCGGTGAAACGCCTGACCAGTTCCGGAATCTGTCCGATATCGGAACCCAGCCCTCCCTCTGCCATATTCGGACAGGAGAAATTCAGTTCCACCGCGTCCGCTCCGTTCTCCTCGCACAACCGCGCAAGTTCCCCCCATTCCTCCTCATACTGGCCCATGATGGAAGCCAGGATAAATTTGGAGGGATAGTTTTCTTTCAGGCGCCGGAAAATCTCCATGTTCTCCTTTACGCTGTGATCCGAAAGCTGTTCGATATTCTTGAAACCGATGATGCTGCCGCCTTCGCCTGTGACAGCGGAAAAACGCGGGGATGCTTCATGGATATCCATGGAACAGATCGTCTTATAGCAGACGCCCGCCCATCCCGCTTCAAAAGCCCTGGCGCACATGTCATAGCTGCTCGCCACGACGGAAGAGGATAAAAGAAATGGATTCTCCAGAGGGATCCCGCACAGATCACAGCGAAGCCGGCTCTCGTCCGCCAGGTCCATATCTTCCGTTTCAGGCCTCACCTGCGTGTACAGCCGTCCGATCAGATCCCGGATCTTCACCTCCCCCGGACGGACGCATGCTTCCTCGCAGCTGCCTCTGCAGCCTGTACAAGGATTAAAAGCGGGAAGACCGGCAGCCGCAGTCTGTTCATTTTCAAACCATATACTCCGAAGCAGCCCGGAAGGCTTCAGCTCCGGGCATGCCGCGTCACAGGGCGCGTCCTGGCAGAGCGCGCAGCGCACCATATCCGCTCTTCGTATCACAGATTCATTCTGAATCATCCATACCCTCCTTTCATGCATCTTCCGCCTCGGAGGTATCCTTTTTCTACCACCGGAGGCATCCCCGTTCTGCCTCAGAGGCATCCTGTTCCGCCCCGGAGGCATCTTTCATGCTGACCGGTCCGCTTTCATAAAAAACCGGTCTGTCTGTTCCGGATCAGAGGGTAAAACAAAGCTGTCACCGGAAAACCAGTCCGGACTCCGCGCGCTCTTATATGGAACTGAGACAGTCCCGCATAATGCCTTCTTCATCCGCGCCGTCAATGTCAAGCCCGACAGCCCTGATCAGTTCCAGATCCTGTATGCCGTAGAAGTTCTGCGCAAGGGCACGGACATAACCGAAACCGAATTCCTCCGGGACATACATGCCGCCGGCGGTCATGACGTAATACAACTTTTTGGCTCTGCACAGACCCTTCGGAAAGCCTTCCGGCGTGTACAGGAAGGTGATGCCGACTACATTGATCTGCTCAAAATACTGCTTGAGCGCAGCCGGGAACGACAGGTCCCAGTAAGGCGCGGCAATCACGATCTGATCTGCCGCGGCGAACTGCCTGGCCAGATCAAAGAGCGGATCTTCAAATGCGCCGGCTGCGATCAGCCGGTCTCTGTTTTTCAGAAAAGCTTCATCAACCTGCGGAAATGAAATGTCCGAAAGGCGCAGTTCTTCCGTTTCCCCTCCCAGACCGGCGATCAGGCAGTCAGCCAGCCGTCTGGTCCTTGAATGCTCCCGCACGCATGCATTAATATACAGAATCATCCCTTTCCCTCCTCCCAACCGGATGACTGTTTTGCAACCGCAGGCAAAATATGTCTCTTTCTTCATCAGTGGTTCCGGCGTACCTTTCTGATCTGCCGGGCCTGATTACTGAAAATTAAATAAATCAACACTTCCCGCAAAGGTTTTATGCAATAATATTAACAAAAGACACTATGGATTTCAACCGATACCTTCATCCGCCGGC
>DGHP01000170.1:6190-22854 GCA_002392705.1 Lachnospiraceae bacterium UBA3845
CCGCCGGCGATTGAGATATTCACCTGCTCGGAGAGGGAATCGCTCTGTGCGTTCCATGTAATGGGTTTCTGGTTCATCCTTTTTCTGACAAGCTTCCTGCTTTTTGATCCGCTCAACGAAGCCTTCGGGCTGGAGGAAGCGATCCTGAATGCCTTTCCCGACCAGGCACCTTATTATGAGACAGATGCCCAGTGGGCTGAGCGCAGGCGCGCGGAGGACGCGGAAGAAAGAGCCCTTAAGAACTCCGGGTCATGACTGCTGCAGCCTGAGCACCTGTGCCGTTCCGTTATACCGCAGAGAACCGTACATCCGGCGGTAGGCAAAGTCCGTCAGCTGCCAGGCCGTCTCTCTGTTTATCTTTTTTCCGGATTCCGGCATTATAAGAATATCGAAATCAACGCCGAACAGGCTCGTCGATACGCCGCTTCTGCAGGCACCCGCGCGTTCGTAAAAGCAAACGCGCCTCTTCCGGATCTCCCTTTCCTCATCGTCGAGCCCGGCCATAATCTTCTCGGTTTCGATCAGGATGCAGGAAAGGGACAGCCGGTCCGGCGAAAGCCTTCTCAGAATCTCTGATCCCAGGCCCTGCCCCCGTCTGTCGGAAAGCACCGCAAAATAGTCGAGTAGTCCGATCCTGGATTCCCCCAGCCTGTAATATGCAAGAAAAGCATAGCCGGCCAGTTCATCTCCGGTCCAGGCCCCATAACAGCTGTACTCCCCTTTCTGCATCGCGCTGCGGATTCTTGAAAAAGGCTTTCTTTCACTGCGGGGAAAATCCTTTCTGAGATGATTCACATAGATCTCTCTCGCCTCTGCGAAAGTCAGCTCCCTGATCTGTATCCTGTCCTGTATCTTCATCCTGTCGTCACTCCTAAAGTCGTTTTTCCAGCCTGTTCTGTATTATAACACCAAAGAATCATGAATGCTCCCTGACATTTCAGACCTCTTCCTTCGGCAAGAAAAAACGTCAGCTGCTCAGCGGCCGGGCAAACAAAAATGCCGCCCGCGCAATGACGCGGACGGCACCGTAACTCTGATCAGGCGATCGGAAGCTTCATGACGACCTTCTTGTAATGGGCGTGGGTATCCAGTTCCCTGCATGCCTTGTGGGCATCGTTCGGGAAGGCCGCCCAGACCATCTTTTCTTTGATGACATTGCACTGGGCCGGCTCGCCGGAATACATGATCTTGTCTTTTGCCTCATCATAGGGCACCGACACCGCAAGAAGAGAAGTGTCCGCCCAGGCGACAAGCTCCTGCCCTTTCAGGATAATCTGAACGTCGATGTATTTCCTGTGCGCTTCGAAGTCCCCGTCCGCAACCGCTTTGGTTTCTCCTTCCTGCACCATGAAATATCCGCCCTCAAACTCATAGCGTCCGACAGCGGGATCCTCCCCCAGAGCTTCCACAGCCCTGAGCCCCGCTTCAACGCCGGGAAGAATCGGCCGGTAGGTCCCGATATTCTCAAGATAATCAATAATCATTCAACGCTCCTTCCAGGAAGGTCAGGCCTTCCTTTTTGGGCGGCAGCTGTCCATCAGCATGCGCGCCGTTCTCAAAGTCGGCTGTCTTCTCAGGCAGACTGCGCGCTTTTCCCGGGTCAGCTGTCTTCTCAGGCAGGCTGCGCGCTGCTGTTTTTCATCTTTCCGGTCAGGAAGCAGTATGCGATCAGGACGATTCCGGCGATGATGCCGATGGTATCCGTGATCCCGCTCGGCAGAATGAACAGAAGCGCCACCACAAGGAAGGCGATGCGCTCAAAGACCATCAGATCCTTAAACATGTAAGCGGATACCGCGGCCGCGATGCAGAGGGTAGCCAAGAACAGCATGGCCGCCGCGATCACGATCTCCTGCGTCGATCCTTCAAGCAGAAGGGCCGGACGGTAAACAAACATGAACGGAGCGATAAAGGCAACCGTAGCGAAGGAGAAGGCCTTCCAGCCTGTCTTCCAGGCATTTGCCCCGGCGATTCCGGCAGCCGTATACGAAGCGAGGCATACCGGCGGCGTGATCTGCGCGATAACGCCGAAGTAGAAGATGAACATATTTCCTACCAGAGCCACATTGACTGTCTCCGGCATGGAAAGGTTCAGAAGGCTGGTGATCGCGGAGATAAACAGGGTATTCGCGATCAGGTAAGCCGCTACGGTCGGAAGGGCCATGCCCAGAAGGATGCAGCCGAGGGCGGCGATCAGAAGAGCCAGGAACAGGGAATTGTTACCGGTCTTGTCGATCAGCTTCGCGATCTTGACCGCGATGCCGGAACGCACCACGATACCGATCATGATACCGCAGGCTGCCGTCGGGATGGCGATATTTGCTGCCTGACGGATACCATCCATCAGGGTATAGACGAACTTCTTCGGGGACATCCTTGTGTCTTTGGAAATCATGCTGATCGCGATCGAAACAACCGTGCAGATCAGGGCAGAACGCGGAATGGAGGTACCGCGGATGATCAGGATGACCAGAAGGACGATCGGGAACAGGCGGTAAACACGCGGAAGCACCGGATTGGTGTCTGCTGCGACGCCGCTCACGTGGCCGATTCTTCTCTTTCTTGCGATCAGATGAACCAGAATATAGGCGGATCCGAAATAGGCGATCGCCGGGATCACGGCCGAAGCCGCGATACGGATATACTGAAGTCCGATCATCTCAGCCATGATGAAAGCGCCGGCTCCCATGATCGGCGGCATGATCTGTCCGCCGGTGGAGGCTACGGACTCGATGGCGCCGGCTTCCTCCGGAGCATATCCGGTTTTCTTCATCAGCGGGATGGTGAAAACACCGGTACTGGATACATTGGCAACTGCGGAACCGGAGATCATACCCATCAGGCCGGAAGAAAGGACTGCCGCCTTGGCGGGACCGCCGACCGTCTTGTTGGAAAGCTTAAGGCCTGCGTCAATCAGTACTGCTCCGCCGCCGCAGTTGGCGAAGAAGGAACCGAAGAGCAGGAAGTAGAACAGGGTATTGAGGGAGGTGCCCAGAGGCGATCCGAATATCCCGTTGGTTCCCAGCATCAGGGTCTCGCAGAAGCGGTCAAAGGAGATTCCCTGGTAATGCATGATTCCGGGAATAAACTGTCCGAACCAGGCATAGGCCATGAAAAACAGGATTACGCCGAACAGGGCCATGCTGACCACGCGGCGCACCGCCTCCAGGATCGTGATCATCAGGCAGACTGCCACGATGATCTCGTGGGTCGTTACAGGTGATACGGAATACATGCGGTTGTTCAGATATTCCGCATGTGTTACGAAATACTGCAGAACCACGCTGACCATCACGATCAGGGCTGCGTCCACGATCCACAGCCAGTTTTTCTTATACTTGTCCGCCAGCGGATTCATCAGAAATACCACGTACAGGGCAAGACACAGATGAAGCGGCAGCTGGAACCAGGGTTCAAAAGGCCTGTAAAGCTTGATCCTCAGCTGGAACACAAGCCAGAACACGGAAATCGCGGCCAGAAGATAGAATCTCCATTTCGGCATCGACCGTATCATTCTGGCAATTTTGGAATCCTCGTCCTCTTCGTTGGCCAGTCTCTGGGCAAGTTCGTCCAGATTGCCAGCCTGTTTTTTCTTTGCCATTGTTTTTCCTCCGATATGAACACGTCTGCACTGCTGCCGGACAGGTTTCTGCCTGCGCCGTGCGGATGCCCCCTCTGCGCCCGATGAATTCAGGCTGCGGAAGCTGCCGCACGCCGGCCCTTTTCGAAAAGACGCGGGCAGACAAATGGGCTGCCGCGCCGGAAAGTACTCTCATACCAGATATGCGGCACAGCAGCCCAGCTTATTCAATTACTTATGAAAGCTCTGTTTCTGCATCATTCCTTGATGTAGCCGGCTTCCTTGTAATATCTCTCAGCGCCCGGATGAAGCTCAAGGCCTGCGATCTTCTCCGGCTCCCAGCAGGTTTCCGGATCCCAGCCGGACAGAGAAGCGAACTGCTCTACCAGATAGTCACGGTTCTCGTTCAGGATCTTGGTGACCATGTATACGGTATCCTCATCAAGCTCGGTGTTCGCGAACAGGCAGTCCGGAGATCCCGGAAGATGAAGCTCTTCGGTCTGGCCGCTGAAGGAATTGGCCGGGATGGTGATCAGGTCAAAGCCCAGGGTATCCTGGAACCACTGGCACATCTCATCGCTCCACTGAAGGAAGGTAACATCAACTGTGGAAGCGATCTGAGCCATGGTGGAGGAAGCGGAAGAGGTGTGGTCGATGTAGAAATCGATCTGGCCGTCCGCAAGAGCGTCAGCGTTCTGGTCTCCGCCCTGGTTGGTGATGGAGCCGCCCCAGCTCTCAAGATCTTCTTCGGTTACGCCGAAATACTCAAGAATACGATAAGCGCCTTCTGCGTCCATGGAGCCCTTCGCAGAGCAGCCGATTCTCAGCGGAAGCTTCTGCTCGAAGATCTCTTCCAGAGAGGAAACGCCGTACTTCTCAAGGAACTTGTTGGAGATGCAGTTGATATAGCAGACCTGGGTCAGGCCGCCGATCACTGCCGCATAGCCGTCTGTCGGCGGATTGCCGAGGGTTCCTTCTTCCATGGCCCACTTTGCCGGAGCCGCGTTCGCGAAGGAAAGGTCAACGTTATTTGCCTTGAAGATATAGGGAGCGCCCATGCCGCCCGGATAAGACGGGTCTACATTGACAGTGCCGAAACCGTTGTTCTCGAGAACCTTGCTCATCTCAACGATTATGTTATAAGTACCGGAACCTACAGCGTCAGACCAGAAATTCAGCTCGACTCCGCTCACATCCGGTGTCTCTTCCGCCATAGCCACAGAGCTCATGCCTGCAACCATGGAAGCTGCCAGAACAACCGCTGCAACTTTTTTCATCAAACTCTTTTTCATAACATCCTCCTTGCAAATTAGACTTTGCTCCATGCTGGATAAAATCCGGCAAAGTAGTTTCAAATTGAAATCATTTTGCCTTCATTATCTGTATTATATCAGATGCCGTCCAGCTTACAATCATTTCGCCCGGGATTTTTTGTACTATTTTGAAACATTCGTTGTGGTCAATCTGTATCCCGTGCTGCAGAACGCCGTGAATCGCGCTGCGGCGATAAAAGAGCATTCCTGCATAAAATACATTCCTGTGCAGATTATATTTTACCGGAAACAATGCAGCTTCCCGGCCGCCGGACCCGCGCTCAGTCAAGACCCTTTGCTTTATTCTCTTCCAGCACCTTCTTCAGGGCTGCCAGGCCTTCTTCTGAAAGCTGGTTGAAGGGAGCCCTGCAGGGACCTACCGGATAGCCGAGCAGGTTTGCCGCCATCTTGATGATTGTATTCGGATTTCCGAACTTCAGCACGTCGCCGAAGGACTGGACGCTGTCCTGGTAACGCCGGGCAGCCTCGAGATCGCCCGCGATGAAGCTGTTGTAGATACACGCCATGGTGTGCGGATACACGTTCGCACGGCCGGCGATGCCGCCTTTGCCGCCCGCCGTCAGGCATTTCAGGATCAGGCCGTCATTTCCTGCCAGAACTGCAAAGTCCTTATCCTTCGTCAGGTCGATGTAGGCCTTCAGGTTGTCAAAATTGCCGGAGGAATCCTTGGCGCCGACGATATTGTCGATCTCCGCAAGGCGCGCCACGGTTTCCGGTTCCAGCGCATTGCCTGTCCGCATCGGGATATTGTAGAGCACGATCGGAAGGTCGACCGCCTTCGCCACTGTCTCATAATGGGTATAAAGCTCCGCCTGGCTTGCCTTCGCGAAGGAAGGGGTGATAATGCTCAGGACGTCCGCTCCGGCCGCCTCAGCCATTTTGCTCTGTTCAATCGTCTCTTTTGTGGAGATGCAGCCGGTTCCGGCGTAGACCGGGATGCGGCCCTTCACCTGGTCGATGACCGTCTTCAGCACAAGTTCTTTTTCTTTTCCGTTCAGGATATAGCCTTCCCCGTTCGTGCCGAAGCAGAAAAGGGCATGGACCCCGTTCTTGATCTGGCGTTCCACCTGACGGCGCAGCTCATCGGTATTGATGCTCTCATCCTCATACATCGGCGTAACGATCGGCGGGATGATTCCCTTGATTTCTACTTTCTTCATAACTCTCCTTCCAAAACGTAATTCTGAACTCTGACCAGATGCCCCGGATGACGGTTCTGCAGCCAGGTCTGCTGCGCTGACGCTTACATCCCTGGCAAAAACGGGGGAACGCTGATCTGTCAGTGCTTCCTTAGCCTTCTTCCGTCCGCAGCGCAGAGCGGGCATGATCCGCAAGACGCACGAAAAGATCTTCTTCTCCGAATCCGCCGGATTTTGTCAGAACCGGCCGGACAGAAGATCCGAGCCGGTAAAGGGATAAGATGACGCCCGGGCTCACTTCCTCCAGGGGCTCCAGCTCCGTCACCCCTAACACATTCATGGTATGAAAGAGGACATCCCCGCCTGTCAGCAGGAGCAGCCGGTCCGGATCTGTTTCAACGATGTCCTTCACAAGGCGCGCGAGTGTATCCGCGATCCTGCTTCCGACCTGCCTGGCGTCCATGCCACGGCGTTTTCCCCAGTCCAGGGCATTTTCCCCGGAGGCGGGATCGGCGGTATCCAGGACAAAACGGTCACTTTCCATGATGCGTGCAAGAAGCGCCCTGCGCTCTGCACTGCCTTCCGCTGTCCACAGGTAATCCGTCAGCTTGTCCCGGACGCTGAGGCCTTCATAGCCAAATCCATCCTTTTTTGCCGCCCCGATCTGTCTCAGCGTCACCTCGTTGACGCTGCCGCTGACAACCAGGAAACCTTCCGTCCCGGGCAGCTTCGCTCTTTCTCCTTTTTCAAAGGGAAGCGCCTCCGTCAGGCAGGAGGCCAGTCCCGCGCAGCCCGCCAGATACAGCGGCCGGCGGTCTAAGGGCAGGGAAGATGCAAGCCTTCTGAGCTCCTCCTGGCTTTCGCTGTTATATACAATGATCCCTTCCGCTTCCTCCGTCAGCTCATCTGCTGTCAGAACCGGAAGCGCAGTCTGGGCCGCGAGAATCTCCGGAACAGAGGACTTTAAGACCGGTTCGAAGGGGTCTTTTCCGAAAACGCTCTCCGCAACCGGAACGGAATCGATATACAGCACGCCGTCCCGGACCAGGCGGTTCATCTGAGGAAAGGCCGGGAGAAAATGAAGGCATTTTCCTCCCGAGGCAGCAAGCAGCGCTTCCATCTCGGCGCCGGCATTGCCCCGAAGCGCGGAATCCGTCTTCTTATAGAAAAATGTAATTCCGGACGCGGCTGCTCTCCGCACGATCTTTCCGATCACATTTCCCGCCTCGGAAGGACGCAGATGCCTGGTCTCCGTATCGATCACCAGCACCTGCGCCTGAATGCCGGAAAAATCGCAGTCTGTATCCGTGATGACGCGTGTCCGGGCGCCGCTTTTCGCGAACTGGATTCCCGTATCCAGCGCTCCCGTAAAATCGTCCGCCAGGATCAGCATTTCAATTTCCACACTATCACCCCGCTCTCCATATCCGGGTTTTCTGCATTACTTTGCCGCTTCCTCTCTCTTCGCGTTTGCCATCCGGATCGCGTAGTCGATGGCATTTACAAGGCTCAGCTCGCTGCAGATTCCCAGGCCGGCGATGTCCTCTCCGGTTCCATGGTCCACGGAAGCACGGATGATGGGAAGTCCCAGGGTAACGTTGATGCCTGCGACAGCGTCCCAGCGCTTCAGTTCCTTGTTGTAGACAAAACCCTTGAGCTTCAGCGGGATATGGCCCTGATCGTGGTACATGACCACGACGATATCGTACCAGCCGCCCAGCGCCTTCGAGAAGACGGTGTCCGGAGGCGTCGGAGCCTTCTCCGGGATCACGATGCCTTCCGCCATGGCCGCGTCGATCGCAGGCTGGATCTCATCGATCTCCTCGCGCCCGAACATGCCGTTCTCCCCGCAATGGGGATTCAGGCCGGCGACGCCGATCTTCGGCGTTTTGATCCCGAGGGCCTTGCAGCCTGCATTCGCAATCCGGATGCATTCCAGAACGCGGTCCTTCTTCACTCGGTCACAGGCTTCGCGAAGCGACACATGGGTGGAGACATGCACAACCCTGAGGTCCTCGTGGGCCAGCATCATCGCGTATTTCTTCGTATGGGTGAAATCCGCGTAGATCTCGGTATGACCGGAATAGTGATGGCCGGCCTTGTTGAGATGGTCTTTGTTCAATGCGTTGGTGACGGTGCCGTCGATCTCGCCTGTCATGGCCAGTTCGATCACCTTCTTCACATACTGGAAGGCACAGTCGCCGCACATCTTTTCGCTCTCGTCATAGGCCGCAGCCAGAGCTTCCGGATCCATCTTTTCCGCCAGAGCCGCGCGGTCCTTGCGGAAGTAACGTTTGCTCAGATCCAGCAGGCCCATGTCGTAGACGTCGATGACTCCGCAGGAAAACTGCGCGTCTTTTACGTCATGGATCGCATGAATGCGAAATTCCTGCGCGCCCGGCACGACCTTCAGCGCTTCCTCCATCGCTGACACGTCCCCGACGATCAGCGGACGGCATTTCTCATAGATCTTCGGATCCATAAGCGCCTTGACGGAAATCTCCGGACCATTTCCGGAAGGATCCCCCATGGTGATTCCAAGTATCGGTAAATTGTTCATTCCCTGCTCCTTCTTTATTGCCACGAAACTGTCTGCCCACCCCGAACATCCGCTGCCTGAAGCTAACAGTCTGCATGCGGTTTCCGGAAAAAAGACTCTCCCTTTTATTTCAGAACCTTCAGATAGATCTCACGGATATCATCAAGCGACAGTTCTCTTCGATTGTTGACTAAAAGTCTCGTCTGCTGGCTCCCGGCAGTCACCAGGAAATCCAGATCCTCCATGCGCACCCCGAAACCGGAAAGGTCCGTCGGGATCTTCGTTGTCTTCACGATATCGGCGATCTGGTCGATGACATAGCGGGCCTTCTCGTCCTCCCCGGCGCTGAAAAGTTCCGGAGCGATGGCGTCGCACAGCCCGGCCAGCTGGCTGCGGCAGGCTTCCAGATTGTATTCCATCACATGAGCGAAGAGGATCGCGTTCGAGACGCCGTGGGCAATGTGATATTTGCCGCCCAGCGGGTAGGACAGGGCATGAACGGCCGTCGTCCCGCTTCCGGTGATGGCGATCCCGCCGTAGAAAGCGCCGAGCAGCATCGCGCTCTTTGCCTCCATATCATTCGGATTCTCATATGCCCTGCGGATATTGCCAAAGATCAGCTTCGCTCCTGCCAGGGCGTAGGTATCGCTCAGCGGCGTTGCCTTCTTTGAAGTGTAGCATTCCACAACATGGGCCAGGGCGTCGACGCCGGTCGCGGCCACGATATGGGGCGGCAGTTTGGCGATGGTGCGGGCGTCAAGGATGACGTAGTCCGGAATCATGGCATTGTTCACGATCCCCTTCTTTGTCTCCTCCTCCGGAATCGCGACGATCGCGTTGCAGGTAGCCTCGGCTCCTGTCCCGCAGGTGGTGGGGATCATCACGCTCTTCAGGTGCTTCTGCGCAATCGCCGGGTCCTCCAGCAGGTCCCTGACCGTGTAGGGGGCGCCTCTGAGAAGGGATACCAGCTTCGCGGCGTCCATGACGCTGCCGCCTCCCATGGCGACGATAAAATCCCCTTCCGCCTTCTTTACATCCTCAAGCACGCGTTCCACGTCCGTGTAGGCCGGTTCGGCCTTCAGATCATCAAAAACCGTATAGCGCACGCCCAGCTCTTCCAGCTCATCCGTGACAAGGTGCAGAAGACCGGTCGCCACGATCCCTTTATCGGTGAATACCAGAACCGACTGTGCAGCCTCCTTCTGAATAATTTCCTTAAGTTTCCCGATACTGCCCTCCCCCGCAAAAATGCAGGAAGGAATCCTGATCTGACAAGCCGGCATAGCTGTATTCCTCCTCCGAAAACAAAATCTGTATCCTGACTCAATGCGCTGTCTTTTCTGTCTCCGCGCCGCGGAAGGAAGCCCCGGATGCCGTCCACGCTGTCTGCTTCCCTTCGCCGCGCTCTATTTCATAATAGAATCCTCAGAAGGAATTCGCAAGATCATGCCGGTTTCGTTTTGAAACAGAGACGGCAGGTTTTTCTCTGATTGTGTCAGAACAATCTTGATGATTTCTCCTGTCTCTGTTATTCTGTTTTATAATAAAACACGGGAGGGCGTACTATGAACGGAATTCTTTTGCCTGATATTGAAGAAAAGAAAGTAAAAATCCTTGGCATCGCTCCCTACAGCGGGATGAAAATCATCATGGAACAGCTTGCCGCCCAGAGGCCGGACATCGATCTGACCGTCTATGTCGGCGACCTTGAACAGGGCGTAAAGCTCGCGCTGAGCAGCGTGCAGAGCGATTATGACGTACTGATCTCCCGCGGAGGCACAGCCAAGATGCTGGAGAAAGCGTCCTCTCTTCCCGTAATTGAAGTGGGGATCTCCATCTACGATATTCTGAGAGCCATCAAGATGTCGGAAAATGATTCTTCGCATCTGGCGATCGTCGGCTTTCCGAATGTCACGGCGAACGCGGGCATTCTCTGCGAACTCATGCAGTATTCCATCGACATCATACCCATTCACAGCAGGGAGGAGGCGGCCGATACCCTCCTTGAACTGAAGAATAAGAATTACTCCATCGTTCTCTGCGACATGATCGCCTATACAACCGCGCAGAAGCTGGGCATGAATGCCCTGCTCATCACTTCCGGCATGGAGAGCGTCTCCGACGCCCTTGACCAGGCGGTAACCCTCTGTCATACCTGCAGCAGGATGATGGCCGAGGGCCGTTTCTACCAGGATATCCTCCGCAATGCAAGCCAGCAGATCCTTGTCCTGAAAGAAAACGGAGAGCTGATTTTTTCTACCGTAAAGCCGGAGCAGCTGGACGAAACCATCGCCCTGCTCACCCCGGAACTTTCGGACGTAATCAGAAGGAAGGTTTCAAAATTTTTCAAGAATATCGACAATATTCTTTACTCCTGCATCTGCAGGTGCATTCATTTTGCGGACCATTATTACGCCGTTTTCTACCTGACCAGCAGTTCCGTACCGATTATTTCCGGGAAATACGGAATCCAGTATTCCTCCCTCAAGGAGACGGAGGATGTCCTGGTAGGCGATGTATTCAAGGTCATGAACATCGACACGGAGAAGCTGGGCGAACTGTCCATCCCGGTGCTGCTCGCCGGTGAGCCCGGCACCGGAAAAGAACAGGCGGCGCGGGTGATTTATTCCCGCAGCCGCCTGAAAGCAAACCCTCTGATCATTATCAGCTGCAGCCTGCTCAATGAGCGGAGCTGGAACTTTCTGATCAACCATTATAATTCGCCGTTTAATGACAACGGCAATACCATTTTCCTGAAGAATGTAAACGCCCTTCCCGAGAACCGCTTTGCGCAGCTGCTCTCCACCATCATCGACACCAGTCTGTCCAAGCGCAACCGGCTGATCTTCTCCTGCGAATGTCCGGCAGGAAAGCCTCTTCCGAAGGAGGCGGCAGAGCTTGTCAACCTGCTCTCCTGCGTAACCTATTATATGAAACCGATCCGGGAGCGGCCTGAGGATATCCCGAAGCTGTGCGCCGTCTACCTGAACTCCCTGAGCCTGTCCATGGCCAACCAGATCGTCGGTCTGGAACCGGAAGCGCTCCGCCTGCTCCAGGAATACGCCTGGCCTTACAATTACACCCAGCTCGGCAGGGTCCTGAGCGAACTGGCCCTGATGACAAACGCCTCCTATATCCAGGCCCGCGACGTGCGCGCTCTTCTGGAAAGGGAGAATCCCGCGGAAGGAACGGCGAATGCCGTCCAGAAAGGCGCCGGAGGCTATACCCTGGACCTGTCCCGCCCGCTCAGCGATATCACCATGGACATTATCCGCCTGGTGCTGGAGGAAAATGACGGCAATCAGAGTGCTGCCGCCAAACAGCTGAACATCGGCAGATCCACGCTCTGGAGGTACCTGACCAGAAGCACGGACTGAGGCAGCCCCGGATCTGTCAGTGCTGTCCCGGAAAAGTACGCTTCACACCTTCCGGTTTTCCCATTTATGGCCCCTGTAGCGCCAGATGAAAGCGGCCGCACGGAAGAGCCAGTCGATGGTCATGGCAACCCAGACACCGAAAACGCCCATTCCGAGCCAGGCTCCCAGAACATAGCTCATGATGATCCGGAAGGTCCACATGGAAAGCAGGGAGATGACCATCGTATAATTGACATCGCCCGCGGCCCGGAGCGCATTCGGCAGGGTAAAGGACGGCTGCCAGAAGATTGCGTCGCAGATGCTGTGGTAGAGGATGATCTGTCTTGTATAGTGTGCCGCTTCCGGTGATAGATTATACACTTTTACCAGGAAAGGCAGCGCCAGCACGATGATGAGAATGGTCACCCACATGGACAGATAGCAGATCCACATCAGCTTGCGGATGTAGCGCCGCACATGTTCATAGTCCCCGGTCCCGACACACTGGGAGACAACCGTGACCATGGCCATGCCGATGGCCGATCCGGGAATGTTCTCGAAGTTGGCGATGCTGCCGGACACCGCGTTCGCGGCGATGGCGGCGGTCCCGAAGGTCGAAACCAGCGACAGAACCAGAAGCTTTCCAAGCTGGAAGATGCTGTTCTCCAGTCCGTTCGGGATGCCGATATGAAGGATCCTTTTGATCATGGAAAAGTCCGGTTTCAGGGACATTCCCCGGCGAAGATGCACAGGATAGACGTCCTTTGTCAGCAGCCGCGTGATCACGACAGCCGAGACCGCCCTGCTGATCAGGGTCGGCCAGGCGACGCCCGCCGCCCCCATATGAAGGCCGTACACCATGATCGCATTGCCGGTCACATTGATCACGTTCATGAGGATCGATGTCTTCATGGCGATGGAAGAGTTCCCCATAGTGCGGAAAAGAGCCGCTGCGCCGTTGTACAGAGCGATAAAGGGGATCGAGGCGGTAACGATCATAAAATAGATGTTCGCGTTTCTCTCCACATCCGCCGTGATGGAACCGAATACCCGGTGAAGGATAAAGGGCTTGATCAGGTACAGAACGGCCATGATCAGCAGCGAGGACTCCGTCACCAGCAGAACCATCTGCTCAGCGGACCGGCAGGCCGTCTCCATGTCTTTGCGGCCGATGCTGAAGCCCGCCACGACAGCACCTCCCGTTCCGAGGGCTGCAAAAAAGCCGATCATCAGAATCATCACATTGTCAACAAGGGACACACCCGAGACAGCGGCTTCTCCTGCCGCGGAGATCATCAGTGTGTCCATCATGCCGACAAATACCGCAAGAAACTGCTCTATGATCAGGGGGAAAATCAGGTCCCTCAGATTCTTATTTGTAAACACTATCCGGTCCCTCCCACAACCGGCTAATATCATAGCGCAGGCTCATTAAAAGTCAATGGAAGCAACCGCCAAAAATGCAGGGCATTTTTTTGAAAAGCCGTGCATTTTTATTGTGCGGCTTTGTCTATCAGATACTGGGGCTTCCGACCGAGCTCTACACGCCGATCTTCGCCATCGCCAGATCCGTGGGCTGGAGCGCCCACCGCATGGAGGAGCTTTCCAACCGCGGAAAGATCATCCGCCCGGCCTACAAGGCCGTAACGGAAAATGCAGATTATATCCCGCTTGCGATGCGGAAAGGAAATTCCCGGGACTGAGCCCGGGAATTCTTTTTCTGCCTGCGCACTCTCCTGCCCGGATTTCCCGGAGCATCCTCTGTCTTTCCTGTACACGGAAGCTGGTGACCCCTTCTGAGTGCTGATCAGTTTCTTCGGCGCGGCAGATCCGCAGTCTTCAGATCCTTACTGATCTCTCCAGGAGAGCAGATACTTGTTCTTCAGCTGCCCGCCGACCAGCTTTGCCCAGCCCAGGGGCAGGCCGTCCACTGTCACAAGACGCCATCCGTTCATCCCGGAATCCTCCGGATCTGCAAAGCCGGAGATCGTCTCGCCCTTCAGATAGAGGCTGACGCGGTCGTCCTCCGGAGAAAAGCTGATCCGCCTCCCTGCGGGATCCTCTCCATGCGCATCCAGCGCCATGGCAAGCTCCTGAGCCGGTTCAAAGCGCCCTTTCTTCAGTTCGCCCAGATAAAGCCCGCGCCTGAGGAAGCTGATCCCGGAAGTCTCCGGAATAGCTTCCGGCATCAGGTAAGCCTGTCCATTGTGCACTTCGACCCTGTCCATGGATGGAATATTTTCCGTGAAATCCTTCAGAAATGCCTCCAGGAGCCTTCTCTGCTCCGCATCCGGCCCCTGGATGCCGATAGCCCCATCCTTTCTGTTCTTTCCGGGCCGGTCCTTTTTCCGGCTCTTTTCCGCCCGTTTCTCTCTCCGGCCGGATACCGGCACTGCTTCCCGGGGTTCCTTCTCCCCTTTTTTCCGGAGAAGCGCGGCAAAATGGCCTTCGCCCCGGATTCTGTGAGGCCAGAGGCGGATCATTCCGTCCGCTTCCTCCCGGGCCTGATCCTTCGATCCCCGGATCTCTTCTATCGCTCCTGCGGCCGGATCGCGAAATCCCCGGATCTCTTCCGCCTCTTCCGCAGCCGGATCATGAAAACTCTGGTACTCTCCCGCAGCTTCCGCAGCTGAACCGCGCGATCCCCGGATCTCTTCTGCCTCTTCCCGGGTCAGGTATCCCAGCCGCACCAGCTTATTCAGGGAGAAGCCCGGAGCAAATCCTTCTCTCCCGCCAGCCGGGCCCAGAGGCACAAGCTCCATCTCCGGGCGCTCTCTCAGCAGGTGGGCAATGACAAGTTCATTTTCCTCCGGCGAGAATGTGCAGGTGGAATATACCATCATTCCCCCCTCCCGCAGCATATCCGCCGCCCGGAGCACCAGATCCTTCTGAACGGCGGCGCACTCCTTTACTTTCTCCGGATACCAGGCCCGTGCGACGTCAGGATCCTTCCGGAACATACCTTCCCCCGAGCAGGGGGCATCCAGCATCACCTTATCAAAATACCCTCTGAAAAAAGGTTCCATCCTTGCCGGCACCGCATTGCTCACAAAGGCGTTCCGGATCCCGAACAGCTCTATGTTCTTTAAAAGCGCCTTCGCGCGGGATGCGGAGATTTCATTTGCCAGAAGCAGGCCTTCCCCCATGAGCCGCGCGCCCAGCTGGGTGGCCTTGCCGCCCGGCGCCGCGCACAGGTCCAGAACCCTGTCCCCCGGGCTGACCGGAAGAAGCGCTGCGGGCAGCATGGCGCTCGGCTCCTGCAGGTAATAAAGACCGGCCCTGTAATAGGGATGCCGGCCCGGCGCGTCACGGTAGTCATAATAATAGCCGCCCGGCGCCCACGGGACCTTCTCCAGATGAAACGGAGCCCGCTCTTCGAACTCTTCCGGGCTCATCTTCATCGTATTCAGCCTGAGGCCGTTAAAGCGCGGAGCCTCATAGCTTGCCTCAAACAGTTCATATTCCGGCCCCAGGAGGCGCCGCATTTCATCCGTAAAAGCAGCAGGCAGCAGCCTATTCTCCATTTTCCTGTTCCCTTCCTGTACTATGATAAGACCGCCGGAAGCATCCCTGCCCTCAGGCGCAATCCCCCATCACGGCGATCCTGCCGGACCATATGACGAAGCATCCCTGCGCTCAGACGCAATCCCGATCACGGCGATCCTGCCGGACCATGTGACGAAGCATCCCTGCGCTCAGACGCAATCCCCGATCACGGCGATCCTGCCGGACCATGTGACGAAGCATCCCTGCCCTCGGAGGCGCTGCTTCCGGATCGGAACTGATAAAAGGAAAAAGCCGCAGCCTCCCCGTCAGTTCAGCGAGGGGAACTGCAGCTGCCTGAGAGCCTCAAAAAGCACAATCGAGACGCAGTCACTCAGATTCATGGAAATCACACCTTCCCGCATCGGGATCCGCACGCCCTTGTCCGGATACCGATCCAGAATCTGCCGGGGGATCCCGCTGCTCTCCTTGCCGAAAAGAAGGTAAGCATCCGCGTCATATGAGATGTCCGTATAAAGATTTCCGCAGCCTGTCTCGACCGGATAGATCTTCGCTTCCGGATTACGGTCCAGAAAATCCTGAAAATCCGCGTAGCGGCTCACATCCACCTGCTTCCAGTGATACATGCCGGCGCGCTTCAAATGGCTGTCAGACAGGCTGAAGCTCACCGGCTCGATCAGATGGAGCCTGGCGCCGACGGCGACGCAGGTCCGCCCGATATTGCCGGTATTGGCCGGTTTCTCCGGCTCATATAATACGATATTCAGCATGGCTTTCCGCCTCCCGGAAAAGGCTGCTTTATCTGCTGTCCCTGCGCTCTCTCAGATGGCTGATAAAGCGTTCCAGTCTCCCGACCGCCAACTTCAGGGCATCCAGCGAATAGGCATAGGAGATGCGGACATAGCCCTCCCCGCTCTCGCCGAAAGCGTCCCCGGGCACCACCGCGACGCGCTCCTCCTGCAGGAGCTGCGTGGCAAATTCCTCGCTCGTCATGCCGAATTCCCTGATACAGGGGAATACATAAAAAGCGCCGAAGGGTTCAAAACAGGGAAGCCCCATCTCGCTGAAAGCGTGCAGCAGATAGCGGCGCCTCTGGTTATAGGACTCGCGCATCTTCTCCACTTCCTCGAAGCAGTCGCGGAGCGCGACAACCGCCGCGTACTGGCTGTTGGTCGGGGCGCACATGATGGCAAACTGGTGAATCTTGGTCAT
>DGHP01000106.1 GCA_002392705.1 Lachnospiraceae bacterium UBA3845
GACGGAGCCGGCGAAGAGCCGCAGGAAGCTGAGACTGAGGAGAAGAAAGACGATGAAAGCGTTGATTTCTCCGAGAACCCGGAGGAGCTGAAGGAGGAAGGTCCGGCAGCGGATTCCGAAGCAGACGCTGAGAAAGATACAGAAGCAGAAGCAGAGAAGGATGCAGAGACCTCCGCGGAGGAGAAGAAAGAAGAGAAGACGGTCATCTACTATGTAACGGATGAAAATCAGCAGGGACAGTATATCCGCATGTTCCGTGAGAACGGTATGGACGCGGTCATTCTCCGTCATACCATCGACTCGCCCTTTATCTCCCATGTGGAGCAGCAGGACGAGAAGATCCGCTTCGAGAGAATTGACGCGGATGTCACCGGTTCCATGAAAGAGGAAGCGGATGAGGAGCAGCTGAAGGCAGATACGGAGCTTCTCTCAGAGATATTCAAAAAAGCTCTGAATAAAGAGAAGCTGACCGTGAAGGTTGAAAAGCTGAAGGACGCAAAGATTTCTTCCATGCTGACGCTGAACGAGGAAGGCCGCCGCATGCAGGATATGATGCGCATGTACAGCTCAGGCGGAATGGACATGTCCATGTTTGCGCCGGAAGAGACCCTGACGCTGAATCAGAACAACAGCCTTGTCAAATATCTTCTTGCCCACAAAGAAGGCGAACATACGGAACTGTTCGCGAAACAGCTCTATGATCTGGCATCTCTTGCCAACGCACCGCTTCTGCCGGAAGCGATGACGGCCTTCATCGAGCGCAGCAACGAGATTATGGAGCTTCTTGCCAGATAAGCCCTGTTTTTACGCTCAGCTGACGCAGGCGGAAAGAGCGGTATGGACAGGTAATTTACACAGCGAAGTTAAAAAAGCCGGAGGGATGACCTCCGGCTTTTATAAATGATTGTTACGCTTCACGGCCGATTTGAATCGGTTTCTGATTTCAGATAAGTCCTGCGAAGCAGCAACTCCGCATACAGCCGCAGCAGAATAACAAAAAGCCCTACAGGACGGTGAAGGGGATCTTCTGCTGCCGCAGGAACTTCTGAACCAGCTCATCCCACAGATGATTCAGCGTCTGATCCAGAGTGAAGGTATTCATGGAGGTTCCGGTGGTGCAGCTGACCTCCCCGCCCGAAAAACTGATATTCAGAAAGAGCCCCGCGACCTCCTCCGGACGGATGTTCAGACCGCTTCCGGAGAGCAGGGACGCGACATTGTAGCCGGCCAGGCGGAAAACAAGGCGGAAGGCGCCGGGCGTGCGGCGGCCGCGGATAATGCTGAAAAAAACGGGTCTGAGACGGCCCCAGCTGAGGGCTGACTCTTTTGCGGCATTTCCCGATTCTTCTTTTCTGTCATCTTCATCCGTCTCTTCATCGTCAAAATATTCCGGATGCCAGCTTCCGTCGATCCGGATGACTGTAAAGGTCGTGACAGAAGCTTCCGATACGATGAAGCTGTCAAAAACCGTTTCTGTAAGAAGTTTTTTCATGAACTCTCTGGTATCCGGGATTCTGAGTGCAAGCACCTTCCTGACCTCCTGTCTGCAGATAATTGTCTGGCCGTGAATAGTAACCGTGAACGATTATAATCTGCCCTCAATTTCTTTTCAAGCATCCGGGGCTGTGTTATCATGAATGTAGTATCTGCGGTATGAATGACGCTTTATCGCTGCCGCGGCTGCATTTCCATCTGCGCCGGCGGCGGTGGAATCATCGTCATGGTGAAGGCCGGAAATGCGTGCGGTGCAGAATACGGCAGAAGGCCGGCCAAAAGGAGGTAAGAGGGATGAAGAGAAGCTTTTTAACCTTGCTGGCAGTACTCTTTCTTGCATTTCCGGCTAATGCCCGGACAAGGGAAGCGGTCCGTGTGACCGAAGGGGAAGAGAAGACGGTTGTTGAGACCCTTTACCGGAGTGATCTGGGATTTTCTTTCTGGTATGACGCAGATCTGTTTCAGGTGGATGAGACCATGTCGGAGGACGGCCTGAGCCTTATCGTTTTTCCGAAAGAGGGAGATCTCCCGGTTTATCTCGAGATCATGCTTCCGGAGTCCCAGGGAGTCCTGCCCTGGAAATATCTGGAGCTGAACGCGGAAGAAGGGACCGAGTACAGCTATGAGGAGCTGGACAGCGGCGCCAGGGTCCACTGGTTTTCAAAGCAGGAAGGGGAGCTTGTGCATTCCTTTTTCGCGGTTGATACAGATGAGACCTTTGTTGTCGCGTCCCTGGTCATGACGCCGGAGGCGGAAGAGGGGTTCGGCCCCGGATTTCTGAGTCTGATCCGGTCTCTGGCCCTCGGCAGGGATATGGAGGCGGATACGGAAGAGCCTGCCCGGATTGACGCAGCTGACCCGGTTAAGCCTGCCGCAGCTCTGGAACAGAAGATGATTCTGGTCGATTATTTTGAGCGCGAACTGACCGCGGATGGGCCTCAGCCCTATTTTGAAGCGGTCCTCTACAGCTATTCCGATACGCAGGCCCTTATGGAGATCTATACCGCAGGCGGGAGCGACAGGGAGAGAATGACCTCCTTCCTGGTGCCGCTTGAGACCATGGACCAGCTTATGGAAGTCATCTGCGCATATGGGATGGACGGCTGGAACAGTCAGGCCGGCAGCGCTGTCAGCGGAAAACTCTATGTCTGCAAGTTCCGGCAGGGTGGAAGCCTGATCCGGGTAACTTCCGAGAATATGCCGGATAATGGGGTGGAAGCCTTTGACGCCGTCTGGGATGTGATGGAGAAAGCCCGTCTGAGGGCGGCGCCACTTCCCTGAACTGTGCAGGGCTTATTACTACTGCATGCACGACGAGCCGGAACCTGATTTCAAATGGCCGTGAATTGTAACCCTTTCAGTTTACGATCCATGGCTCTTCAGGCAGCAGGCTGCAAAAAATCCTTGAATTTCCCTGTCATTTGAGTATACTTGATCTAGTGATAAAAAAAGAAATTTGGACGGATGGGCGGCCGGGCCGCCGCGTCCCCGGACAGGAGTGAGTAAGATGAGTCAGGCAAAGGTTGACCAGTATAAGAAGGATAAAAAGAATCGCAAGCAGATCATGGCGAAGGAGAAGAGAGAATGGTTCCTCACCCAGGCTGCAGTCGGTCTGATCGGCGCGGCGATCGTGGTATGGATCGGCTTTTCCGCATATAATGTTATAACCGCCCCGAAGGATACGGGCGCTGCTGAGACAGTTGAGTATACGATCGACAGCAGCGCGCTGACAGATTATCTGGATACGCTTTCAGAGGACTGATTCGGTCAGCAGTCGATAGATAATTGATCAGCAGTCGATAAATAAAAAGCTTTTGCCAGGAGCTTAAGTTCCCGGCAAAAGCTTTTTTCTTTCCTTATTTATTCCCTTTATTCTGCATCTCAGAGACCATGCCCTGAATCTTGGAGTTGAAACTGTTCTTCGCGGCTTCCTGCATCTTCATGGCGCGTACCTTGAGCGGCAGGCCGAAGAGCGTGATGAATCCGTCGGCGTCATGGTGGTCATACAGATCGCCTGTCGTGAAGGAGGCAAGGGATTCATTGTACAGGCTGTAGGGAGAAGTTGTTCCGTTTTTGATGATATTGCCCTTGTAGAGCTTCAGCTTTACTTCCCCTGTGACATACTGCTGTGTGGACTCTACAAACGCCTGGATCGCTTCACGAAGCGGTGTGAACCATTTTCCTTCATAGACCGTCTGGGCCAGCTGGCTTGCGAGGCGTTTTTTGTTCTCCATGGTCTCACGGTCGAGGCAGAGCTCCTCGAGCTGGTCGTGGGCAGCCATCAGGATGGTGCCGCCGGGTGTTTCATAGACGCCGCGGCTCTTCATGCCGACCACACGGTTTTCCACAATATCGACGATGCCGATGCCGTTCTCCCCGCCCAGGCGGTTGAGCTCGGTGATAATCTCAGAGACCTTCATGGCCTTGCCGTTCAGGGTCTTCGGAACACCTTTTTCAAATGTCATGCAGACGTCCGTCATATGATCCGGCGCTTTGTCCGGCGGCGTGGTCAGGACCAGGAGACTGTCGTAGTTGGGCGCCAGGGAAGGATCCTCCAGCTCCAGACCTTCGTGGCTGATGT
>DGHP01000016.1 GCA_002392705.1 Lachnospiraceae bacterium UBA3845
GGAATTCCTTTTTCTTCAGAAGGTTATAAACGCTTCTCTTGCTGATCATCAGGATAGCCTCCAGATCCTCCACCGTATAACAACGGTTTTCCGGAACGCTACCCGCCTCATCCGCATTTACTTCAAAATCTGTGTTATCCTGCTTTACTATTTCCTTCTCATCTATTCTCATCTCGTCCATTGTCGTCCTCCTCATCCATATCGTTTTTTACGGCGCTTCGACCGTCTCCGGGATATACATCCCCAGGCTGATCTTCAGGTAATCATCGATCTCTCTGAGCTGTTCCTTCGTCAGCTTTCCGAGATAGCCTTTGATCCGGCTCTTGTCGATTGTCTTGATCTGCTCGAACTCGACCATCGAGGGAGCCGCAAGCGCACGGTTGTTTTTGATCAGATAATGGGTCGGCTGGTTCAGCTTCTTGATCTGCGTCGTCATCGGCGCCACGATCAGGGTGGGGCAGTAGAAGTTTCCGTCATTATTCTGCAGGACCAGAACCGGCCGCGTGCCTCCCTGCTCCGATCCCGTGAAAGGATTCAGGTTCGCCAGGTAAATATCGCCTCTCCGGAAGAACCATCCGGGTCTTAATTCTCTTGTCCTCATGAGCTGTCCCTCCGATCAGTATTTCTGGGGAAGCGCATTCTTCCTGCTGCTTCCGTTGTACATGAGCCATACCTGGTTCAGATATTTCTTGTAACCGGCCAGATTCAGGCCGCTTGCCTTTCCTTCCCTGTAAATGTGAAGCGGATCATATCTCTTCAGCCGGCTTACCAGCCGCTTTGGATCGTATTCGTCATGATAAAGATCCACGAAAGCGGATATCCCTTGCACGTTCTCTCTTCGGAATGAATCCGGCGCTCCGTTCCAGGCATCCAGGATGACCTGCAGCATCTCCATGTAGCGTTCCGCACCGAGCTTCTGAAAAGCAGTGTAAGCAGTGCTGATACAGGGAAGCCGTTTCTTGCCTTTGTCCTGCCCGTAATCCAGACGGAGACCGACGGCCTCGGTCGCATCTTTGAACTGGATCGCTTCCGGATCACCTCCAAAGATTCTGGCCCGGATCTTCACGCCGGCGGATAGTTTTGCGGAAGCGCCGGTCTGCTGTGCGAAGAGAAGCGCTTCATCCTTATCCGACATTCCGAAATACACTTTGCAGCGTACTTTAAGGTCCTGGTTGTCATTGCGGAGCTTTCTGGCAGCGATGGTGTGCTGGCCGTCAAACACGTAATAGTGGCCGCCCCGGTAGCTGACCTTCGGCTCATTGGCAATGCGTTCATCAAATGCCTTAACGATGCGCCGTACCCTGTCCGGGCTCAATTCTCTCTGGTAGGTTTCCCGCGGGATCTCCAGCTGCGCCGTATTCAGGTCCATGACCTTATAAGTAAATTCATTTGTTTTCATCGTTTTCTCCTTTCCACAACTTTCCTTTTCGGATTTCTTTCAGATACTCAATTCCTTCGGCTGCCAGATCTTTGATCTGCCGTTTTCCGTCCCGGCTCCGGACCGGTCCGGCGTATGCTTCTTTGCAGAAGTTCCAGCGGAAGATCATGTCCTGCATCGCACTGTTCATCTCGTAGATCATGTCCTCAACGGTGCCGATGGCCTGCCCTTCGGAATGGTTCATGCTCTCAGCCAGTGCCAGGATCTCACTTGTTTTCGGGATCCGGACCAGAGTGTCATTATCTTCAGGTGCCTGTTCTTCAAAGTCTTCCTCGCCGATTTCTTCCGGTTCTTCAGTTTTTTCCGGCTTAGCTCTTGGCAGCCGGAGCTGCTGGGCAAGTTCTACTCTGTCTTCCGGCGCGGCGCGGGCGATGGCGGCAACATCATCTCGCTTGGCTTTCAAAGATCCTGAAAGGATTTCAGTTCGAATTCCCGGTACTACTGCCTCCGCCGCATCAACTCCTTTAGCAAAGCGCTCTGCATTTTCTACAAAGCTTCTGCTGGTGTTTGTTTCTGCAGCGATTTTTTCACTTGTTCTTTCGGGCAGCCGCAAGTCTTCTCCCGAAAGACTTGCGGTAAACTGGCCAGTTGCAGATCTCTCGTTATCTCTCGGTCCTCCGTGAGAAGCTTTTTCTGCTTCATACCGTTTGCCAATCAGATATCGCCGCTGCTCCGGCGTCAGATTTCTCCGGCCAAGCTGGTTATTACAGATCCAGGCAATGGCCGCATACTTATCCGAAAAGTCCTTGGGATAAGTTTTGAATGGAATCTCCGGATGTTTCTTTAAGATTCGGTATCTGTTGTGTCCGTCCAGGATTGTGTTGTTCCAGATGATCAAAGGATCCAGAACCTCTCCGTCAGCAACTATGTTCTGCTCAAGCAGCAAAAACTCATCCTCTGTCAGCGGAGGGATCTTTTCCTCGAACTCCGGATCGATTCTTAAATCATTCAGATCCATGTGTTTCTCCTTCCTATGTATCGGCAGGCCGCATTCACAGCCCGCCCTACATATCTTTAAAGCCATAAGGCATTAAAATCGTTGTATGCTCTTTCCGTATTTGTCCTCG
>DGHP01000107.1:0-15702 GCA_002392705.1 Lachnospiraceae bacterium UBA3845
GAAAAAGGTGTGTCCGGACCATTTGCGACAACAACGGTCTGGCTTGGCATTATTCTCTGCTATTATTTCATTGCTACATTTATTTCGATTGACGCGGTCATCGGCAAGATTTATCCGATCTTTGGATTCTGCCTGATCGCGATGGCAGTCGGCGTGGCGATCGGACTTCCGACCCACGGCTATGTTATCCCGGAGATCTTTTCCAATTTCAGGAATCTTCATCCTGCGGGAACCCCGGTCTGGAGCTTCATGTTTATCACCGTAGCCTGCGGTGCGATTTCCGGTTTCCATGCTACTCAGTCTCCGCTTATGGCACGCTGTCTGAAGAGTGAACGTCAGGGCCGCTTCGTATTCTACGGCGCCATGGCTGCTGAGGGCATCATCGCTCTGGTGTGGGCTGCTGCCGGCTGCGCGATCTACGAGAAGACCGGCGGCCTCAGCACGGGTCTTCAGGAAGTTCTGGCACAGGGCCAGTCCGCGGCGATCTATGATGTCTGCATAAAGACGATGGGATCTGTCGGCGTGGTTCTTGCGATGCTCGGCGTTATTGCCTGCCCCATCACTTCCGGCGACACAGCATTCCGCTCTGCCCGTCTGACGCTGTCTGACTGGTTTAAGCTTGACCAGGAGTCCTTCGCGAACAGACTGAAGCTCTGCGTCCCGGTTCTCGGAATCGGTGCCTTCCTTGGCTTCGGCAACACGCTCGGCTTCCTGAGCTATCAGGTCATCTGGAGATATTTCAGCTGGTCAAACCAGACGCTGGCGATGATCGTACTCTGGGCCGGCGCCATGTATCTTGCAAAGGAGAAAAAGAACTTCTGGATCGGTGTGTGCCCTGCAGTATTCATGAGCGCGGTCTCCTCGACCTACTTTATGATGGCACCGGAGACACTGGGCCTTATTCCGTTCTTCAGGAATAATACCGCAGTTGCATATCCGGTCGGCATTATTTTCGCGATTGCGATGTTCTGCATTTTCTGGAAGAGCAGCAGAAAGTACGCCTGAGGAGAACCACTTTAGGAGATGCTTTAAACAGTTACAGGGGGTGGGAGCAATCCTGCCCCCCTTTTTTCTTCATGCGCGATACGGATGATCTCCGTCAGAATATGCGCGCAAACCGGAACTGGTCAGGAACGCTGCGGCGTTTCTGCAAAGGAGGATTTGTTCATGCTTTTTACGCCTGTAGCTCTTGGCAAGAAGAAGCTTTCATCAGATGTGCTTCGCAGTGATGTAAAAGGGTGCCTGAAGGTCGGTCCCTGCGGACTGGGAAATGAAGCTGTTTATCTGAACAGTTTTTTCATTGACCGCCGCTTTTACGCGGCATACAGCGAGATCAGCCGTGTGTTTAAACGGGTCGCCATCTCGAAAGGGGGATTTACCGGAAAAGGAATCTTCGGCTCTATTCCTTATCTTGTGGTCCAGCTCAGAGACGGCACGGAAAAGCAGTGTAACTTTAAATATGAAGAACAGGTGGATGAATTTATCATCCAGTTTAAGAAAAAATGTCCCGGGATTCCGACATTGAGCCGGGAGGGAGAACGCCGGCTTGCGGAGGAGAAGGCGAAGGAAGAGGCGCGCTATCTGAAGACGCTCTCACCGGAGGCAGAAGAGGCTCTGACGGAGCTGCGAACCGCTAAAGCCTATCTCGAGGAGCATGCCGAAGTGCCGGCGCGCCTTTCTGCAGCGGCGAAGCAGAAGAGAGTGATGGATCAGATGAATCCGTATTACCGGTATGCGGCCGTAGCCATTTTCCTGCTGGCAGCAGGGGCCCTTGTCATTGGTATCATCTCTGTGCTGCGGCACCAGGGCTATGCCATGTATTTCGTTCTCTTCGGAATGGCCTTCATCTTTTATACCATGTCCTCACAGATTCTTCCTACCAGACGGAATAATAAACGCTATGCGGACAGGGTCTGGCAGGAAGCGGTTGCAGAGAGCAGTGCGCTGAACGCGCATTGCCCCGGATACAAGATTCCGGACCAGTATGCGCATCCTGCGTCTTACGACCGGATGATCCGGGTGATCCGGGAGGGAAAGGCGAAGACTTCGGATGAGGCCTGGAAGGTTATGACGGAGGAACTTATGGCGATCAATTCGAGCGTGACGGTGTCTCAGACGGAGTACGATGAGATAACGGCGATTAAGCCGATGTTCCTGATAGATAGGCCGTGATTGAAAGATCGTAACAGGGCTTTTTAAACTTGTCCGCTGCCCGAATTATTATGTGGAGATGCTGTTATGGACCGGCATTTTCATCGGCGGCATACCGGTTTATCAGAGGATGGCTCAGTGGCTGACAGCGTAGAAAAGTATAAATGACTGGTCGCATAGAAAGTATTCCGCTAACATAAGTTGCTCTTGCCCTGGTCTGCGGGGAGGGGAAGGATCCGTATCAGCTTCTGCACCGCTGTGTCGATAGGGCGAGAGTATTGCTGGGCAATCGTTTCCGGATGCTGGAGGAGAGAATCCTGCCTGACTTTATGGAGGGCCTGGGCTGGTGTACCTGGGATTCTCTGGGCCAGAACGTATCAGAACAGGCCATCCTTGATAAGATGGATGAATTTCAGAAACTGGGCATTCCGGTTTCCTATGTGCTGATCGATGACGGCTGGTCCTGGGTAAATCAGGAAACTCTGGAGCTGAGAGGCTTTGATGCGGATCCGGTCCGCTTCCCTGGAGGCATCGCGCAGACGGTGCGGCTGCTGAAGAACCGGTACCATGTGAAGAAGGTCGGGGTCTGGCAGGCGCTGAAAGGCTACTGGTACGGGATTGAAGACGGCTCCCCGGCATATCTGGAGACGGCACCGTATCTGCAGCGCTATGGTGACGGTGAGATCACGGTCAGGCCGGCGGCGGATGCTTCTTTCGGCTTCTGGAACCGCTGGCATGATTATCTCAGCCGCGCGGGAATTGACTTTATAAAGGTTGACGGACAGGGTTCCATTCCGACGATGCTGAAGGGCGACTCCCAGAAGGAAGAAGCGATGCGGAGTCTGTACCGCGGCCTGGAAGCTTCCGCTGCCCTTCATTTTCACGGAAATCTGATTAACTGCATGGGGATGGCGCCGGAAAATGTCTGGAACCGGTCTTATTCTGCCCTGTCCCGGTCAAGTGATGATTACACGCCCACCATCAGCGGCAGTATCGTT
Organism: Lachnospiraceae bacterium UBA3845; assembly: GCA_002392705.1. GTDB lineage: Bacteria > Bacillota > Clostridia > Lachnospirales > Lachnospiraceae > Porcincola. The sequence continues at coordinate 3,150 of DGHP01000107.1, forward strand.
GAGCATGTGATGCAGAACTGCTATGACAATGTCTGGCAGGGGGATCTGTACCTGGGCGACTGGGATATGTTCTGGTCTGAGCATGAAGAAGGGGCTTACAGCGCCATGCTCCGGGCCCTGAGCGGGGGACCTGTCTATATCAGCGATGCGCTGGGACATACGCGGACGGACATTCTCAGCCGGCTGACGGACAGCGATGGAAGAATCCTTTCCTGCGAAGCTGTGGCAAGGCTTGCACTGGACTGCCTGACCCGGGATCCCCTGCGCGGAGGAGGGATTCTGAAGATCTGTAATACCTGCAGGGGGGCAGGATATCTGGGCTGCTTTACCTGGGACCTGCCCGGAGAAACAGTCTGTGAAGAGATCCGATGGGAGGATCTGCCCGCCAGGCTTCCGGCTCCGAGCAGGGGCAGCGTAATGCAGAAAGTGCCTGCAGAGAAAGCAGAACGATATCTGGTTTACGATCCGGAAAAGCAAACATTGGGAAGATGTGCGCCGGGGCTTCCATTCAGGATTGAAATGGGAGCACGACAGGCCAGGATTCTGGAACTGGTGCCGGAGGAAGACGGCCTGACAGTCCTGGGCCTGGCGGAAAAGTATATTCCGGGTGCTGCCATAGAATCCGTTTACAGGCAGGGAAATCAGGTTCAGATTACTGTAACAGACGGCGGGCGGCTCGCTGCCGCATGTTCCGGGGAACCGGAAAAAGTGCTTGTAAATGGGCTTCCGGCTTCCTTTGAACGGGAAGGAGAACTGATTGTAATCCATGTCCCGGAGAAGGGAAGAGTGACAGTGATGCTGCGGCAATGAATAACTCAGGATCTATGTTCCGGAAGAGAATATGTCTTTTGTGAAGAAGTTTGTCATGCCGAGACTCCGAAAACGTGTGAGACAGAATTCGGGTCATTTATGAAGGCCGGCCCCGCAGGAGACTGCGGGGCCGGCCTTTTTTGGACTCGGAGAAGGCTCCCATGTCCCATTATCTGATTACAAGTGATTCCAGATCTACCGGGTTGTCAATCATGCCGGAGTCGACCATAAACGTTACTGTGTTCTCCATGGACTCGATGTCGCTGTCGCGAATGGTCATGTCAAAGTCATAGTTTGCGTACATATCCTTCACGGCTTCCGGCGTCAGATCAAGGAATTCGGCTGTCTCTTCGATGGCTTCGTCTTCATTTGCATCGATGTAGTCAAGCACAGCCTGCTGTCCCTTAAGGAACTGCTCGACCACTTCCGGATGTTCATCATAGAAGGCCTGCGTTGTGGCGCAGGTGATGGCAGCTTCTACCAGACCTTCTCCGTCTGTGACAAGATGCGTTCCGGAGTTTGCCGCGTTGTAGGCTGCGGCGCCTGCAAGGAGCGCACAGTCGGCGCTGCCGCCGGAAAGGGCTGCCAGAGCGTCCGGGATGGATGTGTTGACGAAATTGACATCCTCGATGGAAAGGCCGCCGCTTGCAAGATAAGCGGCGAGCAGCTCATGCAGGATCGTGCCCACCGGACCTGCTACTGTCTTGCCCTTGAGATCTTCGGGACTGCTGATGGAATCGTCAGCGGAGAAGAGGCAGAAGGACTTCGGGGAACGGCTGTACATGGAGATGATCCGGATGTCAGCGTCGTTGGCTGCCGCGAGCAGTACGGATGTGGCGCCTACACAGTACAGGAACTGAATGTCTCCGGATGCCAGGGCCTGCGTCTGGTCCGCGCCGGAGGTAAGATCCGAATAGTTGACTTCCTTCACGCCGATCTCACTGAAGGTGTCCGCGAAGATGCCGTGGTTCTTTTCCACGATCGACGGAACGTTGAGCGGGGAAGAAACGAAGGTGACTGTGATCGTTTCAGGTACTTCCGAAGCCCATCCTGTCAGAGAAAAAGCAAGGATTGATGCTGCCATCAGAGTTGCAAGTGCTTTTTTCGCTTTCATTTTGCAGTTTTTCCTCCTGAAAATAAAGGTTGTTTTGTAAATACGGGGAAAACGCGGATCTTACCGAGCCCCCGCCGGGCAGCCGGACGATATGTCCGCCTGCTCATATATTCATAAGGATATCTTCTTTCAGTTCGGACAGGTCCCTTCCGGCGGCTTTGCCGGAGCTGCTGCCTGCTGTCAGCTGATATCTCTTATAAATCCTGCCATTGCCCATGATCAGGATCTGGTCTGCCAGGATCAGGGCTTCGTCAATACTGTGCGTAATAAAAAGGATCCCGCATCCGGTCTTTTTCTGTATGGCCAGCAAAGACCGCTGCATGCTCTCCCGCGTAAAGTAATCCAGGGCCGCAAACGGTTCGTCCATCAGCAGAAAATCCGGTTCCACCGCCAGTGCTCTCGCGATTGCGGTGCGCTGGCGCATCCCGCCGGAAAGCTGTGCCGGCTTTGTCCGGGCAAAGGAAGTCAGGCCCGTAAGGCGGAGCAGCGCTGCAACCTTCTCCTCACGGATCTCGTCCTTCTTCAGGCCAAACGTGATGTTGTCGCGGACCCGCAGCCAGGGCATCAGGCGGCTTTCCTGGAATACCACTGCGCAGCGCTTTCCGTCCGGGATGCAGATCGTTCCCGTATAGTCCTGATCGAGTCCGCTGATCATGCGCAGCAGGGTCGTCTTGCCGCATCCGCTCTTACCCAGAACGACCGTGATCCGGTCAGTGGGAATGCTGATGGAGGCATCATCGAGGATACGAAGCTCTCCCTTATCAGAGGCAAATTCTTTCGTGACATGTTCCAGGCGGATCTCAGAGGGATGAAGCTCATCTGTCGTGGAAGTCGTATCGATCCATCTTTTGTGTGCCCCCGGCCTTGCGTATTCCGCCTGCCCGGTATGTTTTTCGGCATTGTGCGCGATGCTTTCCCCGGGGAGTATCTGGTTTTTTCCCTTTCCGAAATCTTTGTCACTGTCAGAGACAAAGGCGGCAGCAGAAGCAGGTGCCTGCCCCTCATCCGCTTCCGGTATCTCCGCCTGAACAGCCTGCCCGGTCTGCGCAGTTCCGCCCGCCCATTCGATCAGAAAACGCAGCGCCGCATCGGTAACTGCTCCGATCATGCCGATCAGCAGGATGCCGATGATCACCTTGTCTGAGCGGGACATCTGCTGCGCAAAGACGATCATGTATCCCAGGCCCGCTGCCGCAGCGAACATCTCCGCGCCGATCAGCGCGCGCCAGGAATATCCCATCCCGATCCGGATGCCGGTAAGGATGTTCATTCTGGAAGCCGGAAGCGTAATCCTGAAAAACAGGCGCAGCTTTGAGAAGTTCAGCGATTTTCCTACCTCCAGCAGACGGCTGTCGCACTGTGCAAAGCCCGTGGCGATGTTCATTGTCATGGGAAAGAAGGATGCCAGAATGATAATGATCAGCTTCGGGGTCTCTCCCAGTCCGAACCACAGGATCAGCAGGGAGATCATCGCGATCGGCGGTACATTGCGGAAAAAGTTCCCAAGATATCGGAAATACTCTGCGGCGCCCGGCTTATAGGTGCTGACAAGCGCGCACAAAAATGCCAGTGTAAATGAAATGGAAAAGCCTGACAGGACTCTTCTGAGGCTGATCAGAACAGCCTGCGCGATTTCTCCTTTTCGCAGCATCGAAAAAAAGGTGGTGACGACTTTTGAAGGCGCCGGCAGCAGATACGCGTTCCAGACCTTCATCCGGGCGGCCAGCCACCACAGGAACAGGATCAGTGCGATGACGTACCAGGGCTTGAGTATGCAATGCAGTTTTTTGAAGGCAGAACCCGTTTCTTTCATGGTTATCTCTGCGCAGCTTCCTCCTGCGCGATTTCCTCTATGTGTGTTGTGCTTCTGCTGGAATCATTTCTGCAGGGGCGGCTTCTGTCCGAAGCTCTTAAGAGAGCTTTGCGGCCAGATCCCTGTCCGACGTTCTTAAGAGAGCTTTGCGGCCAGATCCGGGAACAGGGAGAGTGAACGGACAAGGATCCCGTTCATGTATGCAATCAGCGTACCGTAATTGGTAAAGGGAATCCCCTGGTCCTGTGCACATTTCATGCGGTAGCGCATCTCCCGTTCATTGAGCATGCAGCCACCGCAGTGCACCACCATGGCGTATCCGGAAAGGTCCTCCGGAAACTCTGTCCCGGAAGTAAACTCAAACACCGGCTTCCTGCCGGTGAACTTCCGGATCCATCCGGGCAGCCTGACGGTTCCGATATCCTCGCACTGCCTGTGATGCGTGCAGCCTTCTGAGACCAGAATCCTGTCCCCGTCCTGAATACTGATAATCGCGCCGGCGCCGGGGGCTGCGCATTCAAGAATTCCCTTATAGCGGGCCATCAGGATGGAAAAGGATGTCAGAGGCACTTCATCCGGGACGATCTTCATGACTTCTGCAAAATCCTGGCTGTCCGTTATGACAGCAAAAGGCGGATTTTTCAGCGAGGCAAGCATCGCAGCAAGCTGGTCTGTCTGGGTCACCAGGGCGCCGGCATGTGCGTCCAGGATGTCGCGCAGTACCTGCACCTGGGGCAGGATCAGCCGCCCCTTCGGCGCGGACTCGTCGATGGGCGTCACGAGGATCACAAGATCCTCCGGGCTGAGCAGATCAGAGATCAGCTTCTTTTCATTTTCCAGATCTGCTGCCTGCGCCGCAATGCACTCCTTCAGTTCATGAATGTGCAGACCGCTCACCGCGCTGACAAAAAGCCGGGGGATACCATCAAGCAGCGTCCGGTCCTCTTCCGTCAGGGTGATCTGATTTTCCGGATGATCCGGATCCTGTGCCAGGTCACTCTGGGTCCAGGCAAGAATACAGGGGATCTCCTTGCTGCGGATCCGGCTGATCAGTGCCCGGTCCTCGTACTTTAAGCCCTCCCGCACATCGACTGTCAGAACGGCGATATCCGTCTTGTTCAGGACCTGGCGGGAGCGGTGGACCCGGAGTGTGCCGAGTTCTCCTTCATCGTCGATGCCGGGCGTATCGATGATCACGACCGGCCCGAGAGGGAGCAGTTCCATGGCCTTCTGAACCGGATCCGTGGTTGTTCCCTTCGTGTCGGAAACGATGGAAAGGGACTGGCCGGTCACCGCATTGACCAGACTGGATTTTCCCGCGTTTCTCCTTCCGAAAAATCCGATATGTACACGATTTGCAGATGGTGTCTGATTCAGATCCGCTGCCATCACGCTTCTCCCTTCTTTCTCAGATTATGATCTATATGGTCCCCCCTGCTCATGCTGAGCCGGTACCCGGCGGACTCCACCCGGACGGCCAGGCAGTTCACGCATTCTGCCGCTTCCTCACCTGTGCAGATCTTATTGTCATAGAGCAGATACTTGTCCCTGACAGAGGCGGGGGAAAGATTCGGCATGACAACATTGGCTCCGGCGAGAAGACCTTTTTCACGCCCCAGCGGATCGATCGTTCCCAGTGCTGTTGTTGCCGGCAGCAGTACATCCGGCAGCATCAGCCGGACAATGGAGAGCAGCCGGAGCGTATCCTGCGCCGTTCCGGCGGCGCAGTCACCAAACGGCGTGTCGGACTGTGGAATGAACGGCCCCATGCCGACCATCTCCGGCCTGAACGCCTGCATAAAGCGCAGGTCGCTGATCAGGCTGCCGACGGTCTGGTAAGGCGATCCCACCATCATGCCGCAGCCGACCTGATACCCGATTCTTTTCAGGGCTTTCAGGCAGTTCATGCGATGCTCAAAGGACATGTCAGAGGGGTGCAGTTTTTCATAGTGCGCCCTGTCAGCTGTTTCGTGCCGGAGAAGATACCGGTCGGCACCAGCTTCAAAGAGTCTGGCATAGCTTTCTTCCTCGCGCTCGCCTAGCGACAGAGTGATTGCGCAGTCCGGATATCTTTCCCGAATCGCCGCGACAAGCGGCACCATTTTCTGATCCGTCCAGTACGGGTCTTCTCCGCCCTGCAGCACAAAGGTGCGAAAGCCGAGTGCGTATCCGCGCTCACAGCAGGACAGGATATCCTCTGCGCTCAGCCTGTAGCGCTGCGCTTTTTTGTTGCTTCTTCGAAGTCCGCAGTAGTAGCAGTCATTTCTGCAGCAGCTGGTAAACTCGATCAGACCGCGCAGATATACGTCCTTTCCATAGACGCGCTCCCTGACGGCCCGCGCACGTTCAGCCAGAAAGTCTGAAACAGCAGGGTCCTCCACAGTCAGAAGGAGCTTCAGGTCCTCGTCCGGCAGGTCATGGTTTTCTTCAAGCTGTCCGATCAGGGCCTGCCTGTCCGGACTTAATTCTGCCCGGGCCGGCATCTCACTGTCTGTCCTCATCTGTGTCCTGATCCCGGAAGGTATGTCTTGAATATGCTGCCTTCACGCTCAGTCCTTCCAGCCGCCCCAGCTTTCCGGCCAGCTCACTGATGACATCGGAAGGAGCATCTACGGCAATGCTGATCACATTGATCCCGCGCCTGCGATAGGGAACCCCCATGCGCCCGAAGATGTAGTCAGAATACTGATGAAGCAGAGCATTCATTTTTTCCGTATTCTCAGGTTTTTCAACTATAATTGCCAGCAGAGCAACTCTGGTTTCCATGTCTCTTCCTCCATAAAAAAAGCCCCTGCTTCCGGCAGGGGGATCTTCATACGCAAACTGTTCGGTTTTCGGATTGCTTACAGAAGCTGTCTACAGTCGAAAAAAAAACGACATAAACAGACATTGTGAAAGCAATCAAAACCAGCTTTTAGGTCGGCATATCCCTCTCTGTCAGGTGGTCCTTATGATCAGGTGAGAACACTGCTGATTGTTTACGCACAAATGTCGCAGGATCCGGCACCCAGTCTTTACTGGCGTTGACTATAGCACACAGGGAAACGAAATGCAACTGTACTGAAAAAACTCCAATTCGTTGCAGGACAATCGATGTTACTGTTCAAGCTAACGTCTGAACAGTAACCCAAACGAGGTCAGCTTTTCTTATTACTTTTGAAAATGTATACAATGTATGTTATAGTCGGATTAACTTGAACGCTGAGGGGCGAATCGTGACCGGTACCGGCGACGGAAGGAGAAGCGTCAGGTTTTATGAAACACACCAGGGCATTTAATTACCAGACTTCTTGTCAGGATATGCAGCTAATAATTCTGCTGGAGAATATATGGTAACTGGAGATTGTGAAAAATCGCTTTTATTCCGAGTGATAATGCAATCTATTTTATAGCGGATTGCAGTTTCTATCATGAGGGCATCTTCATAGTCGGTTGTTGAAGAAGAAAGAGCTTTTATACAGTCTGCACCACTGATGTCAAGTATTTCAAATTTATTTTCGGAATGTTCGGCCTGCCTTCCATGGAGTCGCGGGGCGCCGCCCTTGCGACAACTCTGTCGCGGGTTCTGGAACTGGTTCTGTGCCTTGTGATCAGCTCCCGGAGCGGTTATATCCGTCCGGCCTGGAACAGGCTGTTTTCGATAGACCGCCTGCTTGCCCGGGATTTTGCCAGACAGAGCCTTCCGCTGCTTGGAGGCGGCCTGCTCTGGGGCGTCGGATTTACCTCCTACACGGCGATTATGGGCCACATGGGCGCTGACGCAGCCGCGGCCAATTCGGTTTCCGCCGTCATCCGGGACCTGATCTGCTGCGCCTGCAACGGAATCGGCAGCGCTGCCGGCATTATGGTCGGAAATGAACTCGGCGCCGGAAGACTGGAACGCGGGAAGGCTTACGGGATCCGCCTGAAGAATCTCTCCTGGCTGATCGGATTCGGATCGACCGCGCTGGTTCTGGCACTGACGCCTCTTGTGGTGCGCATGGTGATCCTGACGGAGGAAGCCCAGAGCTACCTGACCGGTATGATGATCATCATGGGAATCTATATGATCGGCAGATGTGTAAATACGATCACAATCAATGGAGTTCTGGACGGCGGAGGTGATACACTCTTTGATATGTATAGCCTCGCGGTCTGCATGTGGGGGATCGCGATTCCGCTGGCTCTGCTGGGGGCATTTGTCTTTCACTGGCATGTTCTGCTGGTTTACGCCTGCACCTGCCTGGACGAAGTGGGCAAGATCCCCTGGGTCATGTACCGCTTCCGTAAATATAAATGGGTGCAGAACCTGACGAGATAATGCTGCGATTCACGGCCGTTTTGAAATCAGGTCCCGGTTCGCCGTGCCTGCAGGAGAAACAGGTCCTGATTTCAAATAAGGCCTGTGAAGCAGGAGTTCCACACACAGAGCAGGATCAGATGACCACGGAACGGCGGCTGACCGGAAATTACGGATGAAGACAGGAGAGAGGGCTTTGAGATGTATATGAGTATCGGTGAGATGCTGGATGAACTGGCAGTGAAAGCCAGGAAGGATCCGCAGCTGAAGAAAGAACTGCTGGATACGAGAAAGGCGGCGAATCCGCTGGCCGCTTTCTGCGAGAAATGCCGCTCCTGCGGTTATCCGGTCTACGATATGGATCTCCTGCAGGCCGGGGAGGAAGCTTACGCTGCCATGCGCAGAAGCACGAACGGCGGCGGGGAGAATTCGCCTCTCCTGGAAGGCGAAGATGATTATTATGAGATGTTCTTTGCAGGTCTTGGGGAATAGGACCAGAGTGCTGCGGCCTGATTTTGCGCCTTGTCAAACAGACGGGCAATTGTTATAATCTTGTCAGAATATTTCTACTTTTATAAAAGTGTGAACGCAAAAGGAGTATTCTATGGCGAGCAAGATTGAATTAAGGCAGATAAACCGGAATAATATCTATCGCTGCATCTATGAGAGCGGAGGCATCTCCAGGCAGGAGATCGCTCTGAAGACCGGCCTGAGCATACCGACCATTATCCAGAATCTTACGGATCTGGAGAGCAGAGATCTGATTACTGCGGACGGCGTGTTTCAGTCCACGGGTGGGCGCAGGGCGCGGGTGATCCGATGCGTAGTTGACGCTGCCTATGGAGTCGGGATCGATATCACGCAGAATCATGTTACCATCGTGGTGGTGGATCTCTCCGGTGATATCGTATGCGGCGGCCAGAGGGAGAAGTTCCCTTACCAGGATACAGATCATTATTACAATACCCTTGCATTCAAGCTGGAGCAGCTTCTGGACCGCAGCGGGATTGACCGGAAAAAAATCCTCGGAGTCGGAATCTCCATGCCCTGTATTGTTGATACGGAGAGAAATTACGTTACCTACGGAAGACTTCTCGGAGCCCCTGCCGATATCTACAGGCGTTTTGCGTCCAGACTTCCTTACCGGGTGGAGATCTTCAATGACGCCAACTCCGGCGGCTTTGCCGAAACCTGGAAATCGGAACAGGAGGGCATGGTATTCTACCTGATGCTCAGCAACTCTGTCGGCGGAGCGATCATCAGCCGCAATGAGATCTATCTTGGCGATAATTTCCGCAGTTCGGAGATCGGGCATCTGAAGATTGTGCCGGACGGGGCATCATGCTACTGCGGACAGAGAGGCTGCGTCAATGCATATTGTTCCGCGCAGTTGCTCTCGGACCGGACGGATGGCAATCTGGAACAGTTTTTTGAGAAGGTGGATGATAAGGACCCGGACTGCATGCAGGCGTGGGACAGTTATCTGGATTATCTGGCCCTTACGGTTATCAATCTCCGAATGATGCTTGACTGCGGCATTATTCTCGGCGGCTATGTGGGCGCCTACATGGACCGCTATGTGGAGGCGCTGCGGGAGCGGATCACGAGACTGAACCCTTACGAAACGGACAGCAGCTTTGTGCAGGCGTGCCATTATAAGACAGAGGCGTCTGCTGTCGGGGCAGGGCTTCCGTTCATAAAGAAATTCATAATGGAGATCTGATTCGGAATGAATCCGGGAGCCGGAATGAATCCGGAAGCCGCGGAGATTCGTGCGGCGAAAATAACTACAGCGAAAGAGAGGATGTAAGATTATGAAGGGAACCATGAAGACGGCAGTTATGACCAGGCTGAAATACTGCGAGATCCAGCAGCGCCCGATCCCGGAGCCCAAGGATGATGAAGTCCTGGTGAAGGTGGAAAATGTAGGCGTGTGCGGTTCGGATCTGCATTATTATGAGTCCGGAAGAATCGGCAATTTTATCGTTGAATATCCGTTCGTTCTGGGACATGAAGCCGGGGGTACGGTTGTCGAAGTCGGAAAGAATGTCAAGAATCTGAAGGTCGGTGACCGCGTGGCCATGGAGCCTGGAAAGACCTGCGGAAAATGTGAGTTCTGCAAGAGTGGAAGATATAATCTCTGCCCGGACGTCATCTTCTTCGCGACCCCGCCGGTAGACGGCGTATTCCAGGAGTATGTCGCCCATGAAGCAGGTCTCTGCTTCAAGATTCCGGACAACATGACCACTGAGGAAGCGGCGCTGATCGAGCCGCTGGCAGTCGGCATGCACGCCGCGAATCAGGGAGACGCCCATCTTGGACAGATCGCTGTCGTGACAGGCTCCGGATGCATTGGCCTTATGTCCATGCTTTCCCTGAAGGCCCGCGGCGTTTCCAAGGTCATCGTAGTGGACGTGATGGATAAGCGTCTGGAACAGGCGAAGAAGCTTGGCGCGGACTATGTCATCAACGGCAAGAATGAGGATACGGTAGCCCGCATTCTGGAACTGACGGACGGCAAGGGCTTTGACCTCGGCATCGAGACCTCCGGCTCCCAGATCTGCGCACAGCAGCAGATCAAGGCGGCCAAGAAGGGTGCTACGATCGTTCTGGTCGGATACAGCGCTTCGGGCGAGATGACACTGCCGATCGGTATGGCTCTTGACAAGGAACTGACCTTCAAGACCGTTTTCCGTTACAGGAACATCTATCCGATGGCCATCGACGCGGTAGCCAGCGGAAAGATCAATGTGAAGGGCGTCGTTACGAACTACTTCCAGCTGGATGATATCCAGGAAGCACTGACCGCCTGCGTGGAAGACAAGGCGAACATCGTTAAGGGTGTCATTAAAGTGGCCGACTGAGCCTGGGGCCAGGACTGGCGTTGCCAGGTAAAAAGAGACCGGTTATGCGGACTATGAAAAACCGCATAACCGGTTTTTTACATCTGCCGGTGTTTTGTTTCTGTCTGCAGCCCTCCGGGTTCGTTTTTCCTTTCTTGCCTCGCTGCTGCGGGCAGCTTATAATAGGATATATCAGAGTTGATCTGTCATGAGCAGATTGTTTCCAGAATAGAAGAGGAGGGATCCTGTATGAGCTGCACAGCTGGAAAGAGAATCAGGAAAGTCACACAGATGGCAGGACTGGTGTTATTTACGGCCTTTATGCTTTCACCTTTTTCGGCCGGCGCGGCGCAGGCAGAGGCGGAGAGCAGCCTGACTTCGCTCAGGCAGTCGACGCAGGAGGCAGGAGATCTGCTGGCAGTCGCCTATCTGGGCTTTGGTACGGACTTTGCCTCCTATATGGCCGGGTCGGATACTTATGGCAGCTACCTGAAAGAGTATGCTTTTCTGGCCGATATCCCGAAGGAGAGATGGCTGGATGCGGGCGGTTATGAGATCTACGCGGTTGTTCCCGCGGACAGTTCCTATACAGTGAGTTTATACAGCTTCAGCGTGGATGAGACGAATGATTACCGCGGCGCGGTCGGGGAACGCCTCTGGCGGGTCGAGGAGGGCAAACCCTTCCTTCTGTGCTGCAATGTCAGCGACATTATGCCGAATGTGAGTCTTATCCTCGAGGGCGGAAACGGCAACACATTGCTTGAATACGAACCCGGACTGTCTCTGAAAGACGGAAGTCTGTGGACAAATCAGAAAAGGATCTATGACTTTACGCTTTCCGGAGAGCCCTCTGACTATGAGGCGGGTTCCGCGGCAGCGGGCGGTGTGGATGGAAACGGTATTACAGTAGCTCCGGGAACGGGAGGAAGCCCCGCTGCTTCCGAAAATCCCGCGGTTTCGGGCGGCCGTGAAGTGTACGCTGATCTCATATCCAAGTATACAGAGGCCATGAACTCCGTACTTTCAGGTGATGGTTTTGACCTGCTGGAAGCTCTGGGATCGGAAAATTATGAGCCCCTGTACGGCGGGGAAGCGGTGGGATATCTGTTCAGGGATCTGGACGGGAACGGCCAGGAAGAATTGATTTTTATCCGCCAGTATGACTTCTCTCTGGACAGTTACGTACAGGATGTATATACATACGCAGGCGGGGAGACCAGGCACCTTGTCAGCGGATGGGTGAGAAATCGTTTTCTGCTGTGCTCCGACGGAGGCCTCTATCAGCGGGGAAGCAGCGGCGCAGCGGATTCCTTCTCCGCTGTCTGGAGGATGAATGACGCGGGCGACGAACTGGTCCGCTCCGAGATTGTGCAGTATAAGAACGAGGACCTGCTCGGAAATATGACGGATGAGCTGCATACTTATTACTGCAGCATGGCGGAAGGCACAAAGAAGGAAATCAGCAGGGAAGAGGCGGACAGCCGTGTGATGAGCATGGAATCGCACATTCTGATGCCGCGGGAAGGGGATCTGCAGATGATCGTCACGAAGGCAAAGTGAGGGATCATCCGGGATGACTCTGTCGAGTGCCCGTAGTGCGGGCACAGATATCCGGAATGCCTTAGCTTCAGTGACGGAGTGCGGGTACGGATATCCGGAGCAGTCACAAAGGCGGAACGACGCCGCAGAATAGC
>DGHP01000107.1:15747-20243 GCA_002392705.1 Lachnospiraceae bacterium UBA3845
GCAGAATAGCAGGCGAGCAGCTTGTCAGATAAGAAGATTCGGGAGGAGTTCTATGAGCGGTCATTACTATGGATGGGAGAAGGGCGGCCTGCCTCTCAGGGAGCCTGATTCTGATTTTCCGGGAATCCGGACGCTGGATGATCTCTATGAAGCCCTGTCCGGGCTCTGGTGCGCAGAGACCTGCGCGCCGCGGATGCGCGTGGACTGGAATCCGGAGAACAGGACGCTCGGACAGTGTTCTGTCACAGCCTTTCTGACCCAGGACCTGTTCGGGGGAAACGTCTTCGGAGTCCCGCTCGGGGATGGAAATTACCACTGCTACAACCAGATCCGGGGCTGTGTTTTTGATCTGACCTGCGAACAGTTCGAGGGAAAAGAGCTCCGCTACGACTGTCAGAATGAACAGCTGCGGGAGCTCCATTTCGCGAAAGAAGAGAAGAAAGAACGCTATGAGCTTCTGAGACGGCGCCTGATGGAATGGTGCCGCGGACAGTAAAATGGCAGGACCCCTGCGGCGCTGCACAGGCGCAGTCTTCAGTATACGACCTTCATGAGCGTGAGCCCGCTGGCAGGAGCCGTGTGGCAGGCCGCCCCTTTCGTCTGTGCTTCGAGCGCGGCGGCGGGGGCATCCTCCGGAAATCTTCCCGCCCCGACTTCCACAAGTTCTCCCGTCAGCAGACGGACCATGTGGTTCAGGAATCCGTCTCCGTAATAGTCCAGGATGATAGTATCCTGATCCGGTCTGCTGATTTTGATGTCCGTGATCGTGCGGACGGCGCTCTTTTTCATTTTCAGTCCGCAGTAGCTTGTAAAGTCATGGGTTCCGGTCAGGGCACGGGAGGCGCGCTGCATTTTTTCGATATCCAGGGGGCTGCCGTACTGCCATAAAAAGCGCCGGTTCATGACATCCGATACCGGGGAGGTGCGGATTCTGTAGCGGTACCATTTGGAGGAAGCCAGATAGCGGGCATGAAAGCGCTCTGAAGCGCGCACCATCTGCGGGACTGCGATGTCCTCGGGAAGATAATGGTTCAGCGCGGCAAAAAGAGCCGCGTCTTCCGCGGAGGTCTTCATTGACCTGAGTGAATTTCCTTCCTGGGCGGCAAATGCCTCCAGCTTATCTTCCGGAACCCAGAAGTTCGCAGTCTGGCCCAGGGCATGTACCCCGGCGTCGGTCCGCCCGGCGCCCCATACTTCGACCGGCGTGTCGAGGCAGCGGCTTAAAAGAGTTTCCAGCTTGCCCTGGATAGTATTCTCAACGCCGGGCTGTTTCTGCCAGCCCTTATAGCGGGTGCCTTCATACTGGACGGTTATTTTATAATTGATCTGGTGCATGGACTTCTCCCTGAAATTTATATATAAAAATCTGCTGGGCGCTTGGACGCAATTCCGCCAAAGCGGTCTAATTGATAAGAGCGTTTATACAATTTCCTTAACCATAATTATGGTCATCACATCATACATTATCGGATTTTTTCTTATTTTTCAAGTCTGGCAGCGGGGCTCTGTCAGCGGTCCGCCGCATGGATTGTTATGAGTTAAAAGAAACTGACAGCTGACGATTCAGCAGACTTCGGGGAACAGGCGGGATTGCCGGATATGAATATCATTCAGACAGAGAAAGAGCGGATCCGAAGGATCATCGCCGTGAGGAAAGCAGAATATTCCCGGGAGCAGATTGAGGCGATGAGCAGAGTCATCGTTGAACGGCTTCTGGCCCTGCCGGAATGCAGGAGGGCGGAGACGGTTTTTGCCTACATGGCGCTGCCGGGGGAAGTGCAGCTTAAGGATTTTCTGGTTCGCTGCCGGGCGGAAGGGAAGAGAACCGCGGTTCCGAAGGTGGAAATAAAGGAGCACCGGATGCATTTTTACCAGATTGATTCGATGGACTGCCTAAGGGAGGGAGCCATGCATATTCTGGAGCCGGATCCGGAGCGCTGCAGATGTCTGGACGGGGAAGAGGATGCTTTTATGGTTCTTCCAGGCCTTGCATTTGATTCTTCCGGCGGAAGGGTCGGCTATGGGGGCGGTTATTACGACCGCTACCTGCAGGAGCATCCGCGGCATGTTCTCGCGGCGGCCGCATTTCATTTTCAGATTTTTGAGAAAGTACCGGTGGAGGAGACGGATGTTCCAGTTCCGCTGCTTGTGACAGATCTGTAAACAGGTCGTCAAAATGGACATAAGACAACGGAAGCATCTAATAAGATATGCAAATGCATTATATGATGCAAAGAGCAGCCCATATTTCTGGCAGGCGTATCATATATAACAAAAAGACAAAGACAGCAATACAAATGTACAGCTGATGGAATTCATATTTCTGGCGGGTGCATCATATATAACATAAAGACAAAAGACAGCAATACAAATGTACAGCTTATGGGATTCCAGGAAAGGGGAAGAAAAATGAGTGAAAAAGAAACTGCTGTAATCAGGAGCAATGTACTGACCGTTTCAAGCATAGCGGAAGGGGCCATGCTGACGAGCATCCGCGCCGGGAAGACGGAATTTCTCTGGCAGGGGGATCCGGAATACTGGTCCGGACAGTCGCCGGTCTGCTTCCCGATCTGCGGGAGCCTGCGCGGGGACGCCGCGCACTGCGGGGCGGGCGAGGTGAAAAACATCAAAAGGCACGGATTCGCGCGGTTTGAGACCTTTGAGAAAACTGCCCAGGATGAGCATTCCGTGTCCTATGTCCTGAATTCTTCCCCTGCGACGAAAGAGATCTATCCCTATGATTTCCGCTTTACCCTTTCTTACAGGGTAGAGGATAACAGGCTGATCTTCAGCTATAAGGTGAAGAATACGGGCGCTGTTCCCATGCCTTTCTTTATCGGCGGACACCCGGCCTTCAACTGCCCGCTGTCTGAAGGGGAGTCCTATGAGGATTACCAGATTCATTTCGAGGAAAAGGAATGCGCCAATCTGATGTATCCGCTGGACAGCGAGCCGACGCTGCTGGACGAGGAGCGCCGCCGCGTGATCCTGGATGATGACAGGGTCCTCAGGCTTGATCACAGCCTTTTCCAGCATGACGGGCTGGTATTTGACAATCTGAAGTCCAGAAGTCTGACCTATGTCAACCCGAAGACGGGAAGAGGCCTGAAGCTTGATTTTGACGACTTCTCGAATCTGGTGATCTGGTCGACGGCGAAGCCGGCTCCTTTCGTGGCGCTGGAGCCCTGGAACGGATTCTCAACCAAGAGCAGCGAGGATGATGTCCTGGAGCATAAAGTGAATGTCCAGACCGCGCAGCCCGGGGAGGAGAAAGCGTACAGCTTCATCGTGACGGTTCTTTAATGAAGGCAGAAAAAGCCGGCTAAAGAGCCGGCTATGGGTCTGGATGGTCATCGCAGCGTATCTTTCAGATGGCAGTCTTTTGCTTAAAGATCCGCTGCGATTTTTCCGAGGACTGTTACGATCCGGTTGAGGCGGCTGAAGTTATAGGGCACATTTGAGAGGACAACGATCAGGTAAGGATGTTTTCCGTAAATGATTCCCGCGTCGTTGCTCGCTCTGCGATAAAGTCCGCTGTAGAAGCTGTTGCCGGCGATCCATCCCGCCTTGGTCTGGGTTCTGTATTTTTTCCCGAACGTGCTGTGGAGAATGGATATGTTGGGGCTGGTATAGAGGCTTCCGACAGATTTGCCGAAGGAACTGCTGTTGAAGAAAATGTAGTTCTGCAGCCAGAGCTTTGCAAGCTCCCCGGCACTGACATTTGTATAGGGATGGGTTGCGAGGCCTGTCCGGACGCCCGCTTTTTTGCACCACGCCCTCATGCAGTCCTTTCCGTAGCGGTTGACAAGGCTCATATAATCCTCATTGCTCGACCAGCGGATGGTGGCTGTCACATTCCCGTTCGACGCATTTATTGCGGACGGCTGTGCAGCGGCCAGGCTTGCGACATAAGGCCCTTTCATGGTGCTGGCCGAATAGAAAGCCTGTCCGGCGTTGTAAGAGAGACCTTTCCCGTTTTTCAGGTCGATGAGGACGATGCCGGCGCCGCAGGGGGAGATGGACTTGATGGCTGACTTAAGGGCCTTGAGATTCTCCCCGCTGATCGCTGCGCCGCCAAGGGCTGTGATCTTTTTATTGTCGGGCATCTGTTCGAGCGCGGCGGATGCTTTGTCGATGGATTCCTGCTTCAGGGAAGAAGCGGCCTGGACGGCAGTGAAGGCCGGTCCATGCAGTGTGAGGGCTATGAGACAGGCCAGAAGCAGTGTCAGTTTTTTCATTTTCCGGATTACCTCCTGATTATAAGCTGATGCGGGCGTCAAAAGCCGGTCAGGAATAATTGCGTCAGAATTGTTCAGACAATTTTCATAACCATAGCTCTGACCGTCACATCATAAGATCTGATGTATTGTATCACAAAACAGGGGAAAGCAAATATGTTTTTCAATATCAGGCAATCTTCGGGCAGTCTGCTTTTTCTCATTCTGCTCTGGAGCCTGTCTATGCCCGGATTTGCCGCCGGTCAGGTCACGGAAGAT
>DGHP01000107.1:20308-28476 GCA_002392705.1 Lachnospiraceae bacterium UBA3845
GGTCAGGTCACGGAAGATGCCGCCGATAAGGCTCTGGCAGGTGCTGCCGGGACAGATGAGGAGATCTGTATCTATGTTATGACGGATCCGCACTATCTGTCTCCGGAACTGACGGACGGGGGCGCCAGCTTCCTGAAGACGGTCCGGAACGGGGGACAGCAAACCGGCCTACGCGATGGGGGAAACTCTGGATCTGTCTGAATACCGGGAAGGAATCAGACCGTGGCAGGAGCAGCCGGTCAGCAATGTAAGCCTCTACCTGCTAAGCCTGGGGGATGACCTGGAGAAGCCGCGGAATGTGGTGGACATGAAGATCGAGTGAACTATCAGATCAAAGTTTCTCGTGATTATGGATTCTCATGATTATGGTCACAGGTGATAGAGATGGGAATCTCAGTCTGGAACTGAGAAGCAGCTGAAGAAGAACGCAGCTGAAGAAGAGCGCAGCTGAAGAAGAACGCAGCTGAAGAAGAGCGCAGCTGAAGAAGAGCGCAGAAGAATAAGAATGCAGAAAGAACGAGCGGGAATCCTGTGTGGTTCCCGCTTGTTGATTCTTATTATATATTATAATTCATCAGCTGCTCTTTTTTTTTTACTGACCGTGCATCTTCCTCTCAGTCTCCTGTGGATTCCCTGTAGATCAGGTCTGTCTCTGTATAAACTGTCCGATAGTTTATGTAGGGAGAGTGGATGCGGGAACAGAGGAGATTCACCGCAGCCTGCCCCATGATCTGGCTGTGAATATGGATGGAAGTCAGCCTGGGTGACATAATCCTTGATTCCGGGGAGTCATCGAAACCGCAGAGCCAGACATCTTCCGGAACAGACAGGTTCATCTTCCGCAGAAGGTTCATGGTGTCAAGCGCGACAAAATCATTGGCGCAGATGAATACATCCGGAAGGGATGCCAAGGCGCTCAGGGAATCTTCCACATGTTTTATGTAACTGTTGCCTGAGGCGGCGATGGCTACCTCTGCGATATTCCAGGAATTGTCGAGACCAAGCAGATCTGCGCACTGCCGGACGGCACTGTAGCGCTCATAGAAGGACTGGCAGTGGTGGATGTCCCCGATATAACCGACTTTGCTTTTCCCGCGCTTTTTCATCTCTCTCAGGAAAGCGAAAAGCTGGGTCTGGTTGTCCATCAGCAGCTGGTCTGCCTGGAAAGGTCCCTCAAAGATGGAGACCGGGCCGTCAACCATAAGGAGAGGAATATCGAGTCCGCAGAGCATCCGGCAGTAATCCGCGTGGAAGAGTTCGATGCACATGATCCCGGCGATATGATCCAGATCGCAGGACTTTGGAAGGCACAGGTTTTCGATCTCTTCCTGCATGACCCGGTACATGCTGATGCTGTAGCCCAGCTCCGAGAGATCGTGCTGGAAACGGTCGAGCATGGTCGTGGCAAAATGCGAGCTGCCGATAAAGCCTGAAGATAGTACCGCGATTTCTTTTTTTCCCGCAGCGGGAGCAGAGAAGGAGGTCTGCGCAAATGTGTCAAGGTCCGTAACGGCATCTTCTCTGAACTGCAGGTAGGAGAATTGCTTATATCCCATCTCTTTTGCCTTGCGCAGTACACGGTCCCTTGTCGTATCGGCAAGAATCCCTGTATTATTGATGGCCTTTGAAACTGTATTGCGGGAGAGCCCGAGTTCATCCGCTATATCCTGGAGAGTCACTCTGCCTGCCATAAATCTACCTCTTCTTTCCTGACGCCAGCGAAGTCCTTTCATAGATCACGTGTACTCCTGATTATATTGAACAAACTTAAAAAAGTAAAGATAATCTGCCGTTTCAGTCTGCTACCTTCCTGCCCGGGCAGGATAAAACAGGCGGATCAGGGTTCCTGAATCAGATAGTTCAGATATTTCACGGCTTCTGCTTTCCGGGGGCTGTTTTCTATAATTCCCAGATAGACGGTACCGTTCAGTTCCGCGTCCCTGATCTTCGCAGACACAGCTGACAGGTCTATCCCATAGACTGCCTCTGCAGTGACTGCGGAGTATTCACTTTCATTTCCGAGGAGCAGGTCCACGGAATTGTCTTCCTTAATTAATATATTTTTTCTGAAGCCTGCCTGTACGGCGTCATAGAGGCCGTGGATGTCACCATAAGGCCCGCCGCCGTCTCTCTCCCTGTCAGCGCTTCCGGTGGAAGAGCCCACCTCCGGCGCAGCCTGGATGCTGCCCGGCAGAGCCCCGTCCGACAGCAGGGCCTTCAGGTCGGTCAGGTATCCGTTCTGGGAGAATGCGTCGAAGGCTTCCTCATCCATCAGAACCAGGTCAAGCTGCTCGGCGTCGATCGATCCGAGAATCCGTATTTTTGTCGCATAGGTATATGGATGATATTCACTGTTTTCATCCGAAGAGAGGAAGAGATTATTCTGAAGAAGGACCGATTCGTTTCTTCCCTTATAGCCCATCTCTCTGCGGTAATTCTCCGTGAGCTCCTCCGTAAGCGTCTCTGAAGGGGCAAAATTCACAAAGCCCAGATACAGTAGATACTCCTTATGTGTCAGACTTCTGACCGAAAACCAGATGACGAAATACAGGAAAACGCCGGCAAGGAACAGCGGAAACTTGTAGTAGTCCAGAAGATACTGCAGTTTTTTCCGTCCTTTCAGCTCACGCAGAAGGGAGGAGGAAGCGCGCCCCTTCACAGTTCCTCAGCCAGGGCTCTGTCCCTGAGCTGCCGGATGATCTGGTTCATCAGATAAGAGCAGAGCAGAGCGCAGAGGCCTTCACCGAACATGAGAATCGGCGTAAAGAAGCGGACTGCGGTAAGGATCATGAGGAAATAAACCCCTGCCTGCAGGGCTGTACAGATGAGAAAGCGCATCCCGACCATGAAGGCGTTCTTAATCATATTCAGCGGCGTGTTATCAAAATTGGCCATCAGCGGAAAGACATACATCAGGACAATCAGGTAGGCCGCCGCAGCCACAAGATAAAGGGCTGTCACGATTGTCCAGAAGGCATTTGAAAAACGCATATGATAGAGAACATAACCATCGACGGCAAGCGCCAGGCCGGCAGCGAGAAGGATCAGCCATGTCTTTGTTGCGGAGCGGAGATTGCTCCGGAAGGATTTCCTGAAATCTCTGAAGATGCTTCCTTCTTCGTCATTCACCATGTGCAGGGTGACGTCGAAGAGGGCAGTGGTTGCCGCACCGGCCGTGACGACCGGCAGGCTGAAAACAAACCAGAGAAGGTTCAGGAAAACAGAGTCCGCGATCTTCGTAATCAGGCGCATGATCCTGTTGTCGGGATTCAGGAGATTATGCATGGCTGCGGGGTTCCTCCTTTCTTGCATGTCCGGGGACCGGATCTTTTCTTTATTATATGGTATTTTCACTATACCCCTGTTTTACAAATGTGTCAAATGTAAAAACTATAAAGATTTCCATATTGACAAAACAGGTAAAAGTGCTATATTTGTAAACATAAAAATGTAACAGAGAGGCATATTTTGTTCGGTAATCTGACGGAGAGAAAGGAGGCTGAGCTGCCCGTCATTTTACAATAGGTGCACATTTGTAAAAGGAGGAAAGAGGAATGACAGATTCCAATGCGGGTTCCGCAGCAGGGAAGAACTATGATTCAAAGCTGCATAAAACAGCCGTCTATATGAGACAGAACTGGCAGCTGTACATCATCTTCATGCTGCCGGCTCTGCTGTTGACTATCATCTTCAGGTACTTACCCATGGGCGGCATCCTGATCGCTTTCGAGAAGTACAGCCCGATCAAGGGCCTTCTTCACTCTGAATGGGTCGGTATGAAAAACTTCAACAGGTTCCTGTCTTCGCCGGACTTCATGAAATACCTGGTGAATACACTGAAACTGAGTATCTATGGACTGCTCTGGGGATTTCCCGTACCGATTCTGCTGGCTTTCCTGCTGAACCGGATCGAGAGCAAGAACATTAAGAAGAATGTCCAGCTGGTACTGTACATGCCGAATTTCATCTCGGTTATCGTCCTCTGCGGTATGGTTCGTATTCTTCTTTCTGTCACAGGTCCCGTAAACCTGCTCCTCGGAACACAGATCAACTTTATGACCATGCCTTCGGCTTTCCGTACGATCTATATCGCGTCCGGCATCTGGCAGGGCGCGGGCTGGGCTTCCATCATGTACACCGCCTCGCTTTCCAACGCGAGCCAGGATCTGAAGGAAGCGGCACAGATTGACGGAGCTAACATTTTCCAGCAGATCAAGGCTGTTGAATGGCCGGCAATCAAGGACATGGTTGTTATTCAGTTCATCCTGCAGGCCGGTAATATCATGAGTATCGGCTTCGAAAAAGCCTATGCCCTGCAGACCGACCTGAACCTTGCAAGTTCTGAAATTATCGCTACCTACGTTTACAAAAAAGGTCTTCTGGACGGAGATTACAGCTTTTCCACGGCCGTCGGTCTCTTTAATACGGTGATCAATGTTATCCTCCTGATTGCAGTGAACAAGATCGTATCAAAGATGAACGATGGAAAGGGAATCTGAGAAAGGATGGGGAACTGTGCAGAATACAAAAAAGAAAAGCAGATTTGCCCGTTACTCCGGACAGGATAAGGCGCTCCTGATTCTGGGATATATTCTCCTGGCCCTGTTTGTGGTCGCGATTATTATCCCTATGCTTTACATCGTTGTAGCGTCGCTGATGGATCCGATCACGCTTCAGAACAAAGGCATCAGCTTTGACCTGAGCAAATGGACCATAACCGCGTATCAGCGCGTTCTGCAGAATAAGCAGATCTGGGTCGGCTTCAAGAATGCTGTCATCTATTCGGTAGTATTCACGTTTGTATCCGTTCTGGTCACTCTCCTCGCGGCATATCCGATGTCCAGGGAGGATTTCAAGGGAAGAAGTATCTTTAATGTAATCTTTGTCATCACCATGTTCTTCGGCGGCGGCCTGATCCCGACCTACCTGCTGATCAGCAGCATGGGCCTTCTGGACAGCATGTGGGCCATCATTCTTCCGGGCGCGTTCAGTGTCTGGAACATGATCATCGCCCGCACCTATTACCAGGGAGTGCCCAAGGAGCTCAGAGAAGCCGCGGATGTGGACGGAGCCAATGAGATGGTATATTTCTTCCAGATCCTGCTCCCTGTCTGCACGCCGGTTATAGCGGTTCTGGCCATGTGGCAGTTCGTCGGTATGTGGAACAGCTATTTTGACGCGATGATCTATCTGAATTCTGCTTCCAAGCAGCCCCTGCAGCTGGTCCTGCGCGCGATCCTGATTCAGAACCAGCCGGAGTCGGGCATGATTTCCGACATGCAGAGTACCGCGCAGAGAGCACAGCTGGCGGAACTGCTGAAGTACGCGACCATCATCATCTCCAGTCTGCCGCTTCTGGTTATGTATCCTTTCTTCCAGAAGTATTTCGACGCAGGCATCATGGCAGGTTCGGTGAAGGGCTGATTGCATTTAGTCCCGGCCGGGCGCGCCTGGGCGCAGGGCACTTCAGCCGCCTGAACAGGAACCTGAAAAGAATGGAACACTTTTGTTTTCACACAATAATAAAGGAGAAAAGAATATGAAGGCTGGATCTGTAAAACGTTTCATGGCACTCCTGCTTACGGCAGGCATGCTTGCGTCCGTGAATGTACCGGCAGCGGAAGTTGAGCTTCTTCCGGACGCGGACGGCAATACCACCGCGGGCGAGTATACGTTCCCGCTGGAGGAGACCCAGACACTGACCGCGATCACGACCTTCCCGGCCAGCACCGAATCCGATCCGAACAACCGCACCATCTTCAAACGCCTTGAGGAGAAGACCAACGTCCATATCGAGTGGACCGCGATCCAGGCAGACCAGTGGGGAGACAAGAAGGCTCTTACCTTCGCCAACTACAAGGATCTTCCGGATTTCATCTTCCAGGCGGGTCTGAGCGATACGGATCTTCTGAAGTACGCGGAGCAGGGCCTGATCATTAATGTGGAAGAATATATCGAGAAAGACATGCCGAATCTTTCCTCTATCTTTGAGAGATATCCGGAATACAAGGCCATGTGCGAAGATTCCGAAGGCCATATCTGGGCCCTTCCCTGGATCGAGCAGCTCGGTTCCGAGAAGACCGCCATCCAGACCATCGGAGACATGCCTTTCATCAATACCAAGTGGATGGATTTCCTTGGCCTTGAGATGCCCGGTACCGTAGATGAATTCGAGCAGGTTCTGCTTGCGTTCAAAGAGCATGCTTCAGAGCTTCAGGCTG
Organism: Lachnospiraceae bacterium UBA3845; assembly: GCA_002392705.1. GTDB lineage: Bacteria > Bacillota > Clostridia > Lachnospirales > Lachnospiraceae > Porcincola. The sequence continues at coordinate 26,530 of DGHP01000107.1, forward strand.
AATTCGGCATCGACGGCGACATTATCCCCATGTCCTGCATCATCAACGACGGCGACCAGGATCCGGCGATCCTGATCAACGGATTCGGCGAAGGCTACGGCGACGGCGACCGCGGACGTCATATCGCGGTTACGGATGAAAAGCAGGTGATCTGCTCCACTGTACAGGAAGGCTACAAGGAAGGTATCACATGGCTTCATAAGCTCTATGATGAAGGCCTGATCGATCCGGAAGCTTTCACACAGGAATGGTCCACCTATGTTGCAAAGGGCAAATCCCACCGTTACGGCGTTCTGTTCAGCTGGGACGTGGCTAACATCGACAACCTTGCGGATTATGAACCGCTTCCGGCTCTTGAGGCGGACGTTAAGAATATCACCCCGCAGAACGGTTCCTTCACTTCCGGTTTCGACCGCGGACGCTGCGTAGTGACCGGTATGTGCGAGAATGTTGATCTTGTCTGCGCATGGCTTGACCAGATGTATGATCCTTATCAGTCCCCGCAGAACAACTGGGGAACCTACGGTGAAGATGATGAGTTTGATATCTTCCAGCTGGGAACCAATGCCAACGGCGATCCGATGCTGACCCATACTCCGCTGGGCGACTGGTCACCGGTTGAGGTCCGTGAGGCGGAGTCTGTCAATGGTCCTCTGGCTGTCCTGAATGAGTATTACGGTGTCTATGTTACCTGCCCGGATGACGCTCAGTATCGTCTGGACTGGATCGCTGACATCTATACCAAGGATATGACCATGAAGTATGTGTATCCGAATCTGCTTATGTCTTCGGAAGATACAGAGGAACTGTCCAACCTGATGGCGGACATCTCCACCTGCATCAATACCCATAAGTCCGACTGGATCATGAACGGATTCACGGATGATGACTGGAACAGCTATCTGTCTGAACTGGATGCTTACGGCCTGCCCAGATATCTGGAGATCTTCCAGCAGTATCTTGACAACTATTTCGCAAGCCTCGGTGAATGATGAATTGACAATTGTTCCGCAGTAAAAGACAGCCGCCGCATGTGTTCAGTGCGGCGGCTGCCGTATTATAGTCTGCGTCAGAAGAAACGGAATATGTATGTTTTCAGGTGAAATGGTGCTGACCCGGGCATCTGCCCTTCAGCCCGATCAGATGGAGGAAAGAACAGAATGAGCAGCCAGACACTGCGAGAAGCGCGTAGTTATGAAGAAGTGGCGGAAAAAGCCATTGCCCCGGAAGAGAAACCTGCATTTCATCTTTCCCCGCGGGTCGGATGGATGAATGACCCGAATGGTTTTTCCTGGTATCAGGGAAAGTATCACCTGTTTTATCAGTACCATCCTTACGGGACACACTGGGGACCGATGCACTGGGGTCATGCGGTTACCTCGGATTTTCTGCACTGGGAACACTGCCCGGCAGCGCTGGCGCCGGATGAGCTCTACGACTGCGACGGATGTTTTTCCGGCAGCGCGGCTGTTCTTCCGGACGGAAGGCAGCTTCTCATGTATACGGGCGTGCGCCGTGAGCGCGCCGTATATGGAGAAGGTCCTGAGATACAGACTCAGTGCCTGGCAGTCGGGGACGGCTGCAATTATGAGAAGTATGAGGGGAATCCGGTTCTGACCGGAGAAGATCTCCCGGAGGGATCCAGCATACAGGATTTCCGGGATCCCAGGCTTCTGCAGCGCCCGGATGGAAGCTTTGACTGTGTAGTGGGAAACAGACCGGCCGACGGCAGCGGGCAGATTCTGCTTTTCCACAGTGAAGACGGCTTCCACTGGACCTTTCAAAAAGCTCTTGCCGAGAACCATAACCGGTTCGGAAAGATGTGGGAGTGCCCCGACTTTTTTGAACTGGACGGAAAATGGGTTCTGCTGACCAGCCCGCAGGATATGCTGCCTTCGGGATTTGAATATCACAACGGAAACGGAACCCTGTGCCTGATCGGATCCT
>DGHP01000197.1 GCA_002392705.1 Lachnospiraceae bacterium UBA3845
ATCCAACCGGGTATACGCCGACGTAATCGTAGGAATATGTCTGCGTGCTGCCGTCTTCCATCTCTACTTCCGCGCTCAGGTCCGGCAGGAAAGTGATCGTCTTCAGTCCGTTGATATAGAAGCAGTCAAATACCTTGGATGCGTCCGGATTTTCGCTGTAATAGGAAATGGCATCCTCTCCGTAGCGATCGGAGCTGATATAGCCCTGCATGAAAGCCACGGTATCCGCTGCGGCTGATTCGCCCACGACAGCCGCCGTGCAGTCATACCACAGATTATAATTCTCTTCAGCCAGGGTGACATCAAAGAAGTTTTCGTACTGAGTGCCGTTTTCACCGGCGATGGCCGGCCAGACGCCATACGGAGAATCTCCTTCGGTCTGTGCCTCCGCTGCATCCGATTCCGCCTCTTCTGCCGCAGCTTCCGCCGTTTCCTCGTCTGCCTCCGTTTCTGCCGCAGCTTCTGCCATAGCTTCCGCTGCCGCCGCATCCGCTTCTTCTGCCGCAGCTTCTGCCGTCTCCTCGTCTGCTTCTCTCTCCGCCGCTGCCTCCGCGTCCGCTTCCGTCTCTGCCGCAGCTTCCGCTGTTTCCTCGTCTGCTTCTGTCTCCGCCGCTGCTTCTGCCGTTTCAAATGTTACATTCTCATCCGTGCAGTCCTCCAGGACAAATACTGTCGGATTTGCGAAGGCTTCCATCCCGTAGGATTCTGCCAGGCCTTCATGGAAGAAACCCGCGCCGACAATCGTATCAAGTCCATAAGCATCTGCGCCGGTGGTCACGGCCACGTTGCTGGCGCTGCATCCGGTCAGCTCAGTCACCGGAACACCTGCCGCCTCGTCCTCAAATCCGCCTGCATAGCCGGTAATACCGCCGATCCAGAAGCAGTTATCTCCCGCCTTAATCTCAATATTCTCCGCCTTGCAGTCCGTAAATTCTTCACTTCCGAAGCCGCAGCCCGAGATACCGCCCAGGCCGTAGCAGTTGTTTCCTGCCGTGATGCTTCCTGTGGCAGAGCAGCCGATTACAGAAGTCATCTCCAGACCGCCGCCCACGAGACCGGCGTTCGCAGTGTTATCCGGAATGTTGATATCGGCGCTGGCGCTGCAGTTTTTCAGAGTACTCATCATGCCGGCTCCTGCCACGGCTCCGTACATCCCCTCCCCGCTCAGTTCGCTTTCATTGGCCGTGATCACCGCATCCTCCACGGTCACGTCCGAAATGGTGGAGCAGAAGGTGTATCCGACAGCCGCGGATACCATGGTGGTGCCGTCCACAACTGCGTTTTCTACTTTGAAGTTTCCGATCTCCGTATTGGCGATGCAGCCAAACAGACCGACACACCAGCTTTCGGGCTGATCGATCACCAGGTTGGAAATCGTATGTCCCTGCCCGTCAAAGGTGCCGGTAAAAGCATAGTTCAGATCCGGCATTTCAGCTTCTTCTCCCTCTGTGCCGGCCTGTACAAAGCTTCCGAGCGGAGCCCACTCTTCTCCTCCCAGATCAATATCCGCCGTCAGCACATAATTGCCCGAGAGGAGGTTGTTTACCGCCTTCAGTTCATCCACTGTCGCGATCTCAATGACGTCCGCGCTTTCTTCTGACTCTGTCTCTCCGGCCATCGCGGCATTCACGGGTACAGCTGCGAGCATGGCAGCCAGCATCAGCATTACATGACTTTTTTTCATTCCTTTTTCCTGCCTTTCTTGTATGCGGTAAGTTAGATTCTACTAACCATGAAGGAAAGAAATCCGCTTCCGTCCTGCGTTCCCCTGTCTGTATGGCATCGCACATCCATCCCAAAACAGGCAGATGGAAACTGCAGCACGGAAGCGGAGTGAGTTAGATGCTACTAATCACAGTCATGCTACCATAACTTCCTGCACCTGTCAATTGCATCTTGCAGTTCACGGCAGTCTGCTTTGCGATCCGGCAGTTCACGGCAGTCTGCTTTGCAATCCTGCAATTCACAGCAATTCGCTTCATATATTGTCCGCGCTGAAGATATTTCTCCAGCCTTCCAGACTGACCGGCTCGAACCGCCGCTTCAGTTCCTTGACCATCAAGTCTTTATTCGCGTCTTTTATGTAGACATCATACCTTCCCTGATAGCTTCCGAAGGTTACGATCTTCTTTGCGCGTACCGGGAAGTCTGTCGAAGATGTCAACGCTCCCGGTCATAATCACAGATTGTTTGCGCGTACCGGGAAATCCGCCCTGCGCCGCAGCTTAAACGTGTTCAAATACCACAGCCTGATAAGGCCTGAATGTAACAACTCCCTCCCGGCGTTCCAGCTCATCATAATTGCTGATCAGAAGCTTTGCCCGTTCCGTCCATTCCGGCAGAACGCATCTGGCCTTTCCTTTTGAGAAATTGGCGGCAATCAGCAGCCGTTTTCCTTTGTAAGCCCTGCAGTAGGCCAGGATCTTTTTATTCTCATGGCCGATCTCAATGGTCCTGCCGTATATCACGGCGTCATTTTCTTTTCTGATCTTCAGAAGCTTCTGATAGAAGCGGTAGATCGACTTGTCTGAGCTCAGGTCCTTCTGTACATTGATCTGCCTGTAATTCGGATTGACGCACTGCCAGGGCTTTGCTCCCTGATTGAAGCCGCCATTGACACTGTCGTCCCAGGCCATCGGTACTCTGGAATGGTCCCTGGCCGCGTAACGGACAAGACGGAATGCCAGGGAACCCGGCAGGCCGAAGCTTTTCATGAGATCATAGACAAAGTGAGAGACCGGATCCTTCATCTCATCTATGTCTTTGAAGGGACAGTTTGTCATTCCGATCTCCTGCCCCATATAGATAAAGGGCGTTCCAAATCCCATATAAGTGATCGTAGCCAGCATGGTGGCGGCTTCATAACGATAGTGCTCCGTATCGATGGAGAATCTGCTCACGCTGCGGGGATTGTCATGGTTTTCCAGAACCAGCGTGTTCCAGCCCAGTCCGTAGGAGGCGGTCTGGGGCCCGATCAGGCCATCCTTGAACTGCAGAAGGTTAAAAGGCTTATAGATGAATCTGCTGATGTTGTCGGAATCCAGATGGGCGAAATTGAAAATGCTGTCCAGCTCATGGTTTTCTTCCCTGACGTACTCCAGCGCATTCTCCTTCGAAGGATGATAGGATTCCCCCACGGTGAAGCTGTCGTACAGAGAGAGGGCTCTTTCGTTCATCTCCTTCAGGAATTCATGCATTCTCGGTCCGTCCACAAAGTATTTCGCGCCTCTCTGGAAGGTCTTTTTGCTGTCATCGTCCTGAATCGGATAAACCTTGGAGAACATATTGAAGACGTCGAAGCGGAATCCGTCCACTCCCATTTCCAGCCAGAAATTGAGAATATCCATGATCTCATCCCTGACTTCCGGGTTCTCCCAGTTCAGATCCGCCTGTTCCTTGCAGAAAAGGTGCAGGTAGTATTCGTCCGTATCCCCGATTCTTTCCCAGGCGGAGCCGGTAAAGGTCGAGGCCCAGTTGCTGGGCGGAACCAGACTTCCTTTCTCATACCTGCCCTTCCGGATGATATAGTAGTCGCGGTATTTGGAATCCCTGTCCGCCAGTGCCGCCTGAAACCAGGGGTGCTCGGTGGAGGTATGATTCAGGACCATATCCATTATGACCTTGAGATCTCTTTTATGGCATTCTTCCAGAAGTCTTCTGAAATCTTCCAGCGTACCGAATTTTTCATCGATATCCCTGTAGTCGCTGATATCGTAGCCATAATCATAGTCCGGTGACTTATACAGCGGCGAAAACCAGATCGCGGTCACACCGAGATCTTTTATATAGTCCAGTCTGGAGATAATCCCTTCGATATCGCCCCAGCCGTCGTTGTTGCTGTCAAGAAAAGAAAAAGGATAGATCTGATATACAACCGCGTTTTTGTACCATTGTGTCCGCATCTGAAACCTCCTTTTCACGCTTTTTTATCTATTATACACGAAAATCTCCATCATCGATAACATAAACTGTGCTGAATTCACGAAATAATGTGTGGATCGACGTAAATCACAGCGAAAGCGCCCCGCTTCCTTAAATAGAAGCGAGGCGCCATTTCTCTTCTGCCGTATATCTTCCGCAGCCGAAGTCATAAGAATGGGATGTCCTGATTTTCAGATCCGTGTTCTTCGCCGCTTCCGGCTTCCGGCCCCCTCCGCATTACTCACGCGGATAAGATTCCAGAACATCCGTGATCGCAGGAACCAGCACCTGTTTTCTGGAAATACCCGGCTCGATCCCGTAATTGCGGTAACGGATCCAGATGATCGTTGCTGTCGAGCCGAGGGGCCTCGCGTCGTATATAAGCTGATTGCCCGTTGTGACGCTTCCGTCCCCGTGATGATCGATGATGCTGATCACATTGGCCTCATTCAGTCCCTCCGCCGACTGTGAATAATCACTGTGGTCTACCAGAATCATGTTGCAGCCGGCTGCATCCTCCAGCAGCTGCGGAGCTTCAATGCCCCCGGATTCGAGTACATACGCGGTTTCAGAATTTATGTTCCCGAGAACGACCGGGACGGCGTCATACCCCAGTTTCTGAAGCAATGCCGCATACGCGATGGAACTTCCGACCGTATCGGCATCCGGGCTTTTATGTCCTGTCACATAGATCGTCCCGTCTATTTCACCAAGCCCGTCCAGGTCGCTGCGGTTCAGTTTATGGTTCAGCTCCTGCTGCGCCTGATAACCTGATGCAGATATATATCTGCCGATCAGAAGGATTCTGCTCACCCGGCTCTGATGAATCTCCCACAGAAATGACTTTACATGAAAGAAGAGCCCGCAGGCGGGCTCTTCCGGCATTTCTGAAATTCGTTTTTACCTGTGGATCCGCGTGATCCACAGTTTGCCGCAGGTCAGGCATTTATTTCTGATAAGAAAACCATCGCAGTAAGGGCATCTGTACAGCCTGTGCTTTATCAGATAAAGAACCCCTGCAAGAATCACTGCAGTGCCTGCCAGGATCAGGATGGCAGATGCCGCATTTTTTTCAGACAGCAGCTGCAGCAATGCCCCGAGGCAGAGAATTCCCCACCCGGAAGCATTGATCCGCCACCATGTCCGCCGACCGGCCTGAAAGTTCTCGATCTGCTGATCGATCGGGCTCAGGCAGGGTTCCTTATTCGTATCCGGACCACTCATTCTCCTGACCTCTCTGCGTATCTTATGCGTTCCTTCCTTCCGCTTTCGGCAAAAAGCAGTTTATTTCGTTCCCTTGCATCCGCTGGTTACCATCAGGATCAGAATCAGTCCGATGATATCGATTCCGATAAAGATCATATAAGGCATCGTATAATCTCCGCCGGAAACGGACAGGGCGACTGCCATAATGATGAAAGCACCCTTCTGGATCAGGGACGCGATCGGCGATACCAGGGCATTTGCGGCCGCAAAGTCCTTCCGTCCGTAGACGGAAATAACCAGGGACGGCATCAGGTTCAGCAGGCCGCCGATTCCAAGTCCGACGAAAACGATCGCCACATAGGTAAGGATCTCCACCTTCGCGAAAATAAGCAGAAGCAGGGCCACGATATAGCTCAGGGAATAGACGGCGCTCGCGAGCTTTGTTCCGATCTTCTGATCGAGCCATCCCCAGAAATAAGATCCGGCAATTCCGACTACAGCGGCAATGGTCAGCATCAGGAGCGCTTTCTTCTGTGCCGCCTCCGGGCCGATGGCGGGTGCCATGACACTGATCATGCGCGGCACAAACTGGGAGACGACGCCGACCGTCACCATCCACAGCATGCCGAATCCGACAGCGATCAGCCACATATCCTTATCACGCAGAAGTCTTCCGACGGTAAAGGGACTTCTGTATTCAGCCATTTCCGCCATCTGCGCCTTATAGGCTTCCGCCCCGTCCGGAAGGTTGTCCGGATAAACGCCGACCTCGGAAGGTTCATTTTTTACCCAGAAGAAGGACACGACTCCGAGAAGAACCATGACAGCGCCCATGACCATGTGCGCCTTCGGAATCCCCAGCATGCCATAGAGCGCGCTCATAATCGCCACGAATGTTGCGGTGCAGATCGGCGCTCCCATAGTCGCCCATCCGAGCGCGATACCCTTCTTGCGCGGGAACCAGTTTCCCATCAGAGACGCCGTGCAGATCAGGCCGAATGCCATCGATACGAAAACAAACGCGGTCAGGCAGATCAGATACTGAACCGGGCTTTTCACATAGCCGAACACCGCGTACAGAATACCTGTCGCAATAAGTGCAAAGCCGCTCATCTTCCTGATCCCTGTCCTCATGACCAGCCGGCCGAACAGGATGCCGCCGAAGACAGCAATGATTCCGGCGGGCGTCGCGAAGCCGAGAAGCTGATTGGAATCCCAGCCGTGCATGGCCGCGAAAGCCGACGGATACAGATTCAATCCGTCTGAGCCGATTCCTGACCAGAAATAGTACAGGAGAGCCGTGTACAGAATCATACTCCAGCCCCATGGGCCGAAATTGCTGTTTGTCATTTGCTTATTGTCCATAATCTGTTCCTCCAGGCTTTATTCTCCTGTCTCCGGTCCCGGCCGCTGCCGGCCGTCGGGAACGGAGACAGGGTGCTGTAAACATATGATTTGAAATTCTAACACGTTTATATAAGTTCTGTGAACCCTTACACAGTCAACTTCTCAAAAAACCTGAATTCCGGCAGAATCTTCAACTCGCCGGGCTCTGCGTGGCAGGGAATCGACAGCACTCTGACTCCCGCGTTCACCGCTTCCTGCAATACCGTGCCGAACTCCGGATGCGTTTCGACATTAGGCCTCACCTCTGTCACACCGTCCATCTGGATCACAAAAGCGGCGGCCGCATGATACCCCGCCGCTGCGGCATGAATCAGCTCCCGCAAATGTTTTACACCGCG
>DGHP01000139.1 GCA_002392705.1 Lachnospiraceae bacterium UBA3845
ACATTTAAAGAGACGGCAGGAGGGATTCTGCGCGGCCTGCGCGCCAGTGAGAAGGCGCCCGGCGCGGACAGGATCTATACGGCAGGCGAGAAGGAGTGGGACGCCTGGCAGGAAAGAAAGGACAAAGGGGTGCCGGTCGGAGAGTCGATCCGGAAAGAACTCATCGGTCTCCGCGACCGCTTCGGGCTTGACTATAAATTCCCCTTTGAATAAGATTCTGAATTGACTGCCGGAGACCTGCGTATGTCATGCTGCAGGAAGCGGAGCCAGGCTTCAGTGTTCCGGCTTTATTCTGGAAAGGATTTCTGATGAACAATTTTGAATACTTTGCACCTACAAAAGTGGTCTTTGGAAAAGGTACGGAGAAGGAGACAGGAAGGCTCGCAAAGGAATTCGGAGCCCGGAAGGTCCTCGTGCATTACGGGACGGGCAGCGTGGTAAGGTCGGGGCTTCTTGACCGGGTCTGTGATTCTCTGAAGGAGCAGGGGCTTCCTTACATTCTTCTCGGCGGGGCGCAGCCAAACCCCAGGCTCGGGCTTGCCAGGGAAGGAATCCGGATCTGCCGTGAAGAGGGAGTGGATTTCCTGCTTGCGGTGGGCGGCGGTAGTGTTCTGGATTCGGCCAAATGCATTGGCTACGGCGCAGCGAATGAAGGCGATGTGTGGGATTTCTACTGCAGAAAGAGGAAGGCGGAGGCGTGCCTTCCCATCGGCTGCGTGCTTACGATCGCCGCCACGGGCAGCGAGATGAGCGATTCCAGCGTCATCACCAATGAAGACGGCATGATCAAGCGCGGATACAGCAGCGATTACGGAAGATGCCGCTTCGCGGTCATGAATCCGGAGCTCACCTATACCCTTCCGGACTGGCAGACCATGTCGGGCTGCACGGACATCCTGATGCATACGATGGAGCGCTACTTTACGAAGACGCCGGATACCATGCTGATGGACGGCATGTCTGAGGCGCTGATGCGCACGGTGATCCAGAACGCGAAGATTCTGCATGAGAATCCGACCGACTACGACGCCCGTGCCCAGGTGATGTGGGCCGGGTCGCTGGCGCACAACGGACTTCTGGGCTGCGGCAACGAGACGGACTGGGCTTCCCATCAGCTGGAGCATGAACTTTCCGGCATGTTTGACGTCACCCACGGCGCGGGACTTGCTGCTGTATGGCCGAGCTGGGCGAGATATGTCCTGTCCGAGAAGCCGGCACGTTTTGCCCAGTTCGCGGTGAACGTCATGGGCGTGACGGGGGACTGTACAGACCCGGTGAAGACTGCTCTGGAGGGAATCCGCGAGATGGAGCGTTTCTTCCATGAGATCGGGATGCCTGTGAACATCCATGAACTCGGCTATGATCTGACGGATGAACAGATTAAGGAGCTGGCCTACAAGTGCAGCTTTTTCGGAACCCGCACGATCGGAGGCTTCAAAGTCCTGGATCAGGAGGATATGGTCAGGATCTATGAAGCGGCGAGATAACCATAACCGGACCTGCCCGCTTCGCCGGGCGCGGTGTGAAGCAGGCTGAATTTCTGCAGCCTGCTGCGTTCGCTGTTTTGTTCCGGCGGGACGCATGATGAAGGAGACATTTTGAGCAGCAGTCAGGATTTCAGGCGTACGATCTATGCCTGCTTTACAGGCTACGTCGTACAGGCGGTGGTCAACAACTTTGTTCCGCTTCTTTTTGTAACATTCCAGAGGGAGTTTTCCCTGCCGCTTTCGCAGATTACCCTGCTGGTGACTTTTAATTTCGGCCTGCAGCTTCTGACGGATCTGGCTTCCGTAAAGTTTGTGGACCGGATCGGTTACAGGGCCGGCGCGGTTCTGGCGCATCTGATGAGCGCGGCGGGACTGATCCTGCTGACTCTGCTGCCCGGGATGATGAAGAACTCATTTGCCGGGATTCTGATCTGCGTCATGATCTACGCGGTCGGCGGGGGACTGCTGGAAGTGCTGATCAGCCCCATCGTGGAGGCCTGTCCCACAGACAACAAGGAGGCGGCCATGAGCCTTCTGCACTCCTTTTACTGCTGGGGGCACCTGGCGGTGGTGCTGCTCTCCACCCTGTTCTTCTCCATCTTCGGAATCGGGCACTGGCGGGTGATGGCGCTGCTCTGGGCCCTGGTCCCGATCGTGAACGGAATCGCCTTCCTGCGTGTTCCGATCCGGACACTGGCGGAGGACTCCGGCGTGGAGGACAGGCCGCTGAAGGAGATCCTGGGGCTTGGCCTTTTCTGGCTGTTCTTTGTGCTCATGATCTGCTCCGGTGCCAGCGAGCAGGCAGTGAGCCAGTGGGCGTCGACTTTTGCGGAGAAAGGGCTCGGTGTGCCGAAATGGGTTGGTGATCTGGCAGGTCCCATGACCTTTGCGGCATTGATGGGGACCGCCAGGGCCATCTACGGGAAATTCGGGGACCGCATCCCCCTGGTCCGTTTCATGATCGGAAGCACGGCGCTCTGCATCGCGTCTTATCTGCTCATCGCGCTGAGTCCGGACACTGCGGCGGGAGCCGTGGCGGGACTAGCCGGCGTGGGCATCTGCGGTTTTTCCGTGGGTATCATGTGGCCCGGCACCTTCAGCCTGGCGTCGGCCTCCATCAGAGGAGGCGGAACGGCCATGTTCGCCCTTCTGGCTCTGGCCGGGGACGTGGGCTGTATGAGCGGACCGACGCTGGCGGGATTTGTCTCAGGCGCTTTCGGGGACAACCTGAGAGTTGGTATTCTTGCAGGAATCTTATTTCCGCTTCTTATGATCTGCGGACTGTTCTTTCTGTATAAAGGCAGGAAGACGGCCTCATAACGGCGGAATCGGGATAAAGAAAGGCAGCAGCTTTAAGAGCCGCGCAGGAGCCGCGGCTGAAAGGCTGCGGACAGGCGGCTGAGAAGCTGCAAAAGGGCAGCTGTAAAGGGCTGCGGATAGAGAGCTGTGGAGACAGCAGAGATACGCAGTACATGGTGAGAAAAGGAGGACAGAATATGAAGGCAGCGCTTGGCAGCGGCGGAGAAAGATACGTACCTGTGCAGGAGCGCAGCGGAGAAAAATCGGCAGTATATTTTACAAGAGACCTTTCCGAGGCAGGACTGCTGAAAATCTATGACAAAGTTTCGTCCGTACTGGAGGGCAAAATCGCCGTAAAGCTTCATACGGGCGAGCCGATGGGGCCGAATATCATCCCGCGTTCCTGGGTGAAGGAACTGATTGCCGAAAGACTTCCGGATGCGACGATCATCGAGACAAATACCTACTATGAGGGCGGGCGCTATACGACGGAGCAGCACCGGGAGACCCTTAAGGTGAACGGATGGACCTTTGCGCCGGTGGATATCACGGATGAGGAAGGAACGGTCATGCTTCCGGTTGACGGCAAATGGTTCAGTGAGATGTCGGTCGGCTCCCATCTTCCGTCCTACGAGTCCATGCTCACCCTGACCCATTTCAAGGGCCATACGATGGGCGGCTTCGGCGGCTC
>DGHP01000184.1 GCA_002392705.1 Lachnospiraceae bacterium UBA3845
ATGTCAGGAAGATCATGCCGGTCTATTCCAATAAGCGGATCCGGGAAGATATCCGGACGATCTATGAGACGATGAGACAGATCGCTTACCGGGAAGAAGTCACGACCGACGTGAACTATATGAGCCTGGGAGAGTATGCTCCCTACATGAACGCACCGCACCGCATGGACCTGATGGTGAGCGCCATGACAAAGAAGGGAAAATGGAACTGCAATCAGAAGTGCGTCCATTGCTACGCTGCCGGACAGAAGCTTTCCGATGAGGAGGAGCTGTCGACCGGGGACTGGAAGAAGATCCTTGCAAAATGCCGTGAGGCCGGCATCCCGCAGGTGACCTTTACCGGCGGCGAGCCGACCATGCGGGAGGATCTTCCCGAACTGATCAGGGACGCCAGATGGTTTGTCTCCCGGCTGAACACGAACGGAATCAGGCTTACAAAGGAATACTGCCGCAGGCTGCATGAGGCTGAGCTGGACAGTGTACAGATCACATTTTACTCGCAGGATCCGGAGATTCATAACCGGCTTGTCGGTGCACCCCAGTACAGCCATACCGTCAGCGGGATTGAGAATGCACTGGCGGAAGGCCTGTCCGTCAGCATCAATACGCCGCTCTGCACCCTGAACAGGGACTATGTGAAGACCCTGGAGTTTCTTCATGAGAAGGGCGTGATCTATGTGACCTGCTCCGGCATGATCACCACCGGCAACGCTGCCGGGGAGGAATCCGCGCGCCTGCAGCTGCCGGGGGATCAGCTGGAAGAGATCCTGCGCGAAGCGGTCAGCTACTGCGGAACGCACGGCATGGAGATCGCCTTCACCTCCCCGGGCTGGATCAAAGAGGATGTGTTTGAGCAGCTCAACATCCCGTCGCCTTCCTGCGGCGCCTGCCTTTCCAACATGGCAGTGACGCCCGGCGGAAATGTGGTTCCCTGCCAGAGCTGGCTGTCAGACCGGCCGCTTGGGAATATGCTTCATGATGACTGGAAGCTGATCTGGGAAAGCGAAGTATGCACGGCGCAGAGGAATTATTCCTCCCAGATGACGGGCGAATGTCCCTTAAGGAGGTGCTGTCAGTGAAAGAGTATAAGATGAGACCATACAGATATCTACCCTGCATCTTGCTGCTTCTCATCTGCCTGCCGGCGGCCGCGGTCTATGCAGCGCCGACGGATGAGATCCGGGATTTCACGATCACGGTGGATGTCAATGAAGATGCCTCCCTCAACATGCATTATCACGTTGACTGGGAAGTGCTGGATGATTCGATCGGCGAACTGGAATGGATCGACCTGGGCGTGCCGAACAGATATCACAGGGACATCGCTCCGCTGAGCGACACAATCGACCGTATCGAGGACAAGGGCAGTTCCCTGCATATCTATCTTGATGATTCCTACGGGGAAGGGGAGAGCGTCAGCGTCGATTTTTCCATGACCCAGGATCACATGTATCAGATCGATAAGTGGGTGGAGGGGGAGACGGTCTATACCTTTACGCCCGCCTGGTTTGACGGGATGGATGTCGACTCGCTCACGATCCGCTGGAACGCGGAAGATGCCGGGGCCTGGCAGCCGGACTGCTTTGAGGAGGAGGGGTACCTGGTATTTGAAACCTCCCTTTCGGCGGGTGACAGATATACGATCTCTGTCACATATCCCAATGATACCTTCGGCTTTGCGCCTGAGCGGCAGGCCGGTGGCGCCGGAAACGGCGGAGATATAAGCGACGGCGGCGGAAGCGAAGACTTCGACCGTTCAGATACTATATGGGTTCTGCTTATCATGATCATCGCGCTGGGCGTCATCGCTGCGCCGATTATTGCCGTAATTAAATTTATCCGCTGGTTCGCAGGAGGCGCCGGCTTCGGTTCCGACCGGGAGGATAAAAAAATAACGCGCACCATGATCGAATACTATCCGAACTGCCCGAACTGCGGAGCGCCGCGTGAGGAAGGAAAAGAAAGCTGCCCCTACTGCGGACGCAGCATGATTAAGAAGAAGGAAGTCGTAGAGGAGAGTCAGATTGAAGATCCGCAGAAATATACGAAGAACGGAACATACCGCTACGGCAATTCACCGAATACATATATATTCGTAAATGTGGCCAGTACGCCTGCTGTGAGATCGCACCGTTCTTCCGGCGGGTCCCATCACTCCTCCTGTGCGTCTTCCTGCGCATCCTCATGCGCCTGCGCGTCTTCCTGCGCCTGTGCCTGCGCCTGCGCATCTTCCGGGCGCGCCGGATGTACAGTAAAAGACTTCTTCAAAAGAAGTATCCATGAAGGACGGATCCGCGTCAGAAGCCATGAAGGCTGAACTTCAATATCCTTCTGTCTGCCTGGTTTTCCGGAAGGCGATCCGTTTCCGGGCGCCTTCCCACTCCGCCCTCTCGACTTCGTTTGTCAGCTCCAGCCCGTATTCGACGGGCTGGGGATTTCCATCGGAATCCACATGGACTTCCGTCAGGTAAGCATGGTTGATCAGATGCCGCATGCCGGTTTTGCAGTCTTCCGCATAGGAGTCCACCCGCACTTCCATGGAAGTGCGGCCTACGTAGGTTACCTTCGCGATAATAACCACCAGATCATGCAGATACGCGGCATGCCTGAACTGCAGGTTGTCCACGCTGGCCGTGGTGATCGCGCCGCCGCAGTGCCG
>DGHP01000103.1:0-4618 GCA_002392705.1 Lachnospiraceae bacterium UBA3845
GCAGAGACCGAGGCAGAAGCGGCAGCTGCGGAAGCAGTTGAAGCAGCGCAGACTGAAGCTGAGGCAGTCGCGGAAGCGGCGGCGGCAGCAGAGACCGAGGCAGAGGCGGCAGTCGAGACCGAGGCTGAGGCAGCAGTGGAAGCAGTCGCGGAAGCCATTGAAGCGGCTGAGACCGAGCTGGAAGAAGCAGTTGCGGCAGCCGAGACTGAGGCTGAGGAAGCAGTTGAGGCTGTGAAGGATGCCATCGCGGCAGTCGGCGGCGAGACCGAGGCTGAAGAAGCGGCTGAGACCGAGGCAGAAGCAGTTGATGCTGAGACTGAGGCGGAAGAAGCAGCTGATGCTGAGACCGAGGCAGAGGCAGCTGTGAGTGAGCTCTCCAGCGCAGCGGCTCCGGAATGGGCGAGCTATGACGAGAAGATCGCGAAGATCTACACAGAGACAGATCCGGTCAAGCGTGAGGCTCTGATGCATGAAGCGGAAGACCAGCTGATGGATACCTGGGCTGTTGTCCCGATCTACTACTACAACGATATCTATATGCAGACCGCTGATATCGAGAATATTTATTCGAACGTATTCGGATTCAAGTATTTCGCATATGCGACTGCTCCGGATAATGAGATGAATGTCAACCTGGCCAGCGAACCGGACCATCTTGATCCGGCCCTGAACTCCTCTGTTGACGGCGCATGCCTGGCGATCCTCGGATTCTCCGGCCTCTATGCCTATGACGCGGATGGACAGCTGGTTCCGGAACTTGCCGAGAAAGAACCGGAAGTTTCCGAGGACGGCCTGACCTATGTCTTCACCATCAGAGACGGTCTGAAGTGGTCCGACGGCGAAGATCTGGATGCCAATGACATCGTCTACAGCTGGAACCGTCTGTATGATCCGAACACGGCTGCAGATTACAGCTACCTGGTTGACTCCAGCAACATCGGCATCAAGGCTGACGGCACTCTGGATATCGAGGCTTCCGAAGACGGAAAGACCTTCACCGTGCATCTGACCAATCCGTGCGCATACTTCCTTGATCTGTGCGCATTCCCGGCATTCTATCCGGTACCGGAGCAGGCAGTCACCGAAGCGGATCCGGAAGGCTCCAACCCGGGCGCATGGTCTCTTGAGGCAGGCTTCGTAACCTCCGGTCCGTTCACCTGCACCGAGTGGAAGCACAACGAGTCCATGGTCTATGAGAAGAACCCGAACTACTGGAACGCGGACGCGGTTTCTCTTGAGAAGATCAACTTCATGCTGAGCGCGGACGACACCGCGATCTTCAACGCATACAAGGATGGTTCCCTGCAGTTCATCGACACGGTTCCGACCGATGAGATCGCGAACGTGAAGGATCAGGATGACTTCTACATCGTTCCGAACCTTGGAACCTACTATGTGGGATTCAATGTAAACTCCGAGCTCTTTGACGGCATGACCCCGCAGCAGGCTGCTGACATGAGACATGCGCTCTGCCTGCTGATCGACCGCCAGTACATCGTTGACACAGTCGGACAGACCGGACAGGAGCTGGCAAGCACCTTCATCCCGACGGGCATGGCTGACGGCAACGGCGGTGAGTTCCGCGCGAACGATGACGATTATACCTATCCGGTTGAGGAAGCAGTCGGCTATTATGATGCGGCAGCTACCGGCGCAGGAATGGTTGACGAAGCGGTTGAGCTTCTGAAGAACGCAGGATTCGAGTTTGATGACAACAACATGCTGTCCGATAAGACTCCGATCCATCTGACCTATCTGACCAACGACAGCGACGCTCATGTCAAGATCGCAGAGTCCATGCAGCAGGATTTCGCCATCATCGGCGTGACCATGGATATCGAGAGCAAGGACTGGCAGGTCGTCCTGAACGAGAGAAAAGAAGGACAGTTTGACGTTGCACGTGAAGGCTGGCTTGCGGATTACAACGACCCGATCAACATGCTTGAGATGTGGCTGACCAACTCCGGCAACAACGATATGCAGTTCGGAAGATAAGGATTCCGGCAGGATGACTGCTGAACAGATCTGACGAATAAGATGACTGCCGTGACCGGCTGAAACGTCCGGTCACGGCAGTTCTTTTCGTTTAAGCTGACTATGGAACAGGACAGGGGAGGGGAAGCTCTCCTGTCCTGTCATGAATAAACAGAAGCCGGACAGGCTTTTGAAATCTGAAGGGAAATGGCTATGAAAAAAAGTGTGTATCTGACCGGCGCATGCCTCCTGCTCTTTACGGCGGGAAGCCTTCTGACCGGCAGCATGCAGCCTGCCGGCGCAGACTCCGCCGGCATAAACAGGAGCGGAAAGACAGCGTATGCGGTGTCCGCTTCCGGGGCTGAACCAGGGACAAAAACAGAGACGGAACCAGAGACAGAAACAGAGGCGGAGCTGTCTCCCGTCCGTCCAGAGGAAGCGGGTCTCAGGGAAGGGAACTACAGTTTCGAGGGAGAACTGGCCGGCGGGAGTGGGAGAGCGCACTTTGACGGCCCCCTGCTTCTGACCGTGGAGGAGGACGGCTGTTTCCTGACATTTACAATGAGTTCTCCCTTTTATGATTATGTGCTCGTGAACGGGGAGCGTTTTGAACCTCTTGAGAGGGATGGAAATTCCACCTTCCGCGTCCCGCTTGTCATGCTGAATGAAGATTTTCTCTTTACTGCCGATACGACTGCCATGAGCGAACCGCATGAGATTGACTACAGTGTCCGGATCGACCTGGATATGCTGACCTATCTGGGAGATGCGCTGCCATGAGCGCAGGAATCTCAGGGCGACACTGATATAATCAGTGATTCCTCAGTTCTCGTCACACAGCTGTTATTTACGTAAATCTGCACGGCGAAGTCTTGATAAGAGATCTGCTGCCGTGCTATATTTTCATAGTAAAATACTGGGAATACTCCGCCCTGTCTCTGGCGGCGGAAACAAAACGGGAAGGCATCGGGGAGAAACGTTATGATGATCACGACAAAGGGGCGCTATGCCCTGAGAGTAATGGCAGACCTTGCAGCACACGATGACGGCGGCTATGTCGCCCTGAAAGAGATCTGTAAAAGACAGGGAATTACTGTAAAATATGTGGAGCAGATCATGCCCTATCTTACCAGGGCCGGATATGTAAAAAGCTTCCGGGGCAACAGCGGCGGATACCGGCTTTCAAAGGATCCGTCCTCCTACACGGCCGGGGATATACTCAGGAGCGTGGAAGGCGCGCTCAGCCCGGTGGCCTGCGTGCAGGATGATCCGGTTCAGTGCCCCAGAGCGGGAGACTGCAGGACCCTGCCCTTCTGGAGGGGGCTGGAGAAAGTGATCAATGATTACGCGGACAGCGTGACCCTGGCGGATCTGGCGGGCCTGAAGGAGAAGTCTTCGGACGGGAGTGAGACCGTATGAGAACCATAGCCGCGGCGGAGTTTTACGGGATGATAAAAAGCCGGGACGGCAGCCATTCCCCCGGGCAGCCCTGCGTCATCGATATCCGGGATGAGGAAGAGTTCCGGAGAGGGTCTCTTCCCGGAGCAGAGAATATCCCGGCCGGACGCTTTGAGGAAGATTATGAAGGCTGCTGTGAAAAGCTGAGAAGGCGCGGCCCGTTCTGGCTTCTGTGTCATACCGGCTACGGAAGCCGCGTCCTGGCAGAGCGCTTATGCCTGTCCGGGCTGGATGCCGGCGTAATTGAAGGAGGCTGGCGGTCCTGCCTGCTGCAGCAGCTGGAGCGCCTTACTGCTGAGGAAAGCCCGGAAGATCTGACTGCCAGACGCCTCAGGGCGGAGAAGAGCCTGATAAAAAAATACAGGAAAGAGATCTGGTGCCGGTTTACAAAGGCGGTCCGTGATTACCGGCTGATTCAGGAGGGGGACAGGGTTGCCTGCTGTATCTCGGGCGGAAAAGATTCCTTCCTGCTCGCAAAGCTGCTGCAGGAGCTTCAGATGCACGGGCCGGTCCGCTTTGATCTGATTTTCCTTACCATGAATCCCGGCTATAATGAAGAAAACTGGAAAATTATACAGAATAACGCGAAAATCCTGGGAATTCCCCTGACGGTATTTGAGACCAGTGTTTTTGACGCTGTGGCGGGCATAGAGAAGAATCCCTGCTATCTGTGCGCAAGGATGCGGCGCGGCTATCTTTACAACAATGCCAGGCAGTTGGGCTGCAATAAGATCGCCCTCGGACACCATTACGACGATGTGATCGAGACGATCCTGATGGGGATGCTGTATGCCGGAAAGATCGAGACCATGCTGCCGAAGCTGCACAGCCAGCATTTCGAGGGCATGGAACTGATCCGGCCCCTTTATCTGGTACGGGAGAGTGCCGTCAAGGCTTGGAGGGACTATAACGGTCTCCATTTTATCCAGTGCGCCTGCCGGTTTACGGAGAGCACTGCTTCCTACGGGGCTTTGAAAGAATCCAAGAGAGGGGAAGTCAAGAAGCTGATCGCAGCTCTTGCGGAAAAAGAACCGGTGATCGAGGCCAATATTTTCAGGAGCGTGGAGAATATCAATCTCAGAACCGTGATGGCATGGAAGAAGGACGGTGAAAGTCACAGCTTCCTTGACGACTATGACATGCAGGAACAGGACCGGACCAGCTGAAAGCGATCGGAAAAACCTGT
>DGHP01000103.1:4737-16505 GCA_002392705.1 Lachnospiraceae bacterium UBA3845
GAAAAACCTGTCCGGACCGGCTGAATGCTTCGGAAATCCCGGGCAGGGCCGGCTGAATTCCTGTTGGAAATAAAAAATGTTGACAATAGGAAGGCCGGGCCCTATAATGCACATTAAGCAGCAATACCTAGTAAATTAGTATGAATACGAGGAGGACAGTCTTATGGGGAAGATCTATGGAAATGCCGCGCAGCTGATCGGGCACACACCGCTGGTGGAATTTTCCGGTTTCGGAAAGAAGCTTGGACTGGAGGCGAAGATCGTCGCCAAACTCGAGTATTTTAACCCGACCGGATCGGTTAAGGACAGAATCGCGAAAGCGATGATAGAAGATGCGGAACAGAGGGGCCTGCTGAAGGAAGGTTCCGTAATCATCGAGCCGACCAGCGGGAATACAGGGATAGGGCTTGCTTCGATCGCGGCGGTCAGGGGCTACCGGATTATTCTGACCATGCCCGAAACCATGAGCGTAGAGCGCAGGAACATTCTGAAGGCTTACGGGGCGGAGATCGTTCTGACGGAAGGTTCCCGCGGCATGACAGGCGCGATCGAGAAGGCACAGCAGCTGCTTGAAGAGATCCCGGGAGCCTTTATCCCCGGACAGTTCACGAATCCGGCAAACCCGGCCTGCCATAAGGCAACGACAGGTCCCGAGGTATGGGAAGACACCGATGGCGCGGTAGACTTCTTTGTAGCCGGTGTAGGAACCGGCGGGACACTTTCCGGGACAGGCGAGTATCTGAAGAGAAAAAAACCGGGAGTGAAGGTGATCGCGGTGGAACCTGCCGGCAGCCCGGTTCTTTCCGAAGGCCATGGCGGACCGCATAAGATTCAGGGGATCGGAGCGGGATTTGTTCCGGAAACCCTGGATACAAAGATCTATGATGAGATAATCAAAGTCGAAAATGACGACGCATTTGAGATGAGCAGGCTGGCTGCCCGTACGGAAGGCATACTGGTCGGAATTTCCGCCGGAGCGGCGCTGAAAGCCGCTGTTGACCTGGCCCGCAGGCCGGAGAATAAAGGAAAAACAATTGTAGCCCTTCTGCCGGATTCCGGGGACAGATATTATTCGACTCCGCTGTTCCAGGAGTAAGGAAGAAGCTTCATTCAAACTGAACTTTTAACCGCTGTACGGACTTAACCGGTCCCTGCAGCGGTTTTTTATCTGTCTGTCCGGTCTGTGTTCTGAAAGATCCGCATTTATCCCGGCGGACACAGTTTTTGTCTCCTGGAAATGGAAGAATATGCATTTTTAACAAGGAAAGCCCTGATATTATCTGAATAATCACGACAGAAACAGAGTTAAACAAATTCCGCATTGACGCTTTAATGGAAAAATGATAATATGAGTCGTACCGTTGCGTGATTTTCACCAACAGCTTTAGCTAACACCTAATTTAAGGAGGGTAAGTATGAAGAAGCAGGTTTCTATGGTACTTGCGGCGGCTATGACCATGTCCATGGTAGCGGCTGTCCCGGCAGCAGCTGAAGACATCACTGTTTTCAACTCAAAGATGGAGATTCAGACCCAGATGGAAGAGACGCTCCAGGGCGAATACTCTGAAACATCCGGCGACAAGGTAACCGTTTACTATTCATCCGATACAGTTGCGGCCGAGATGTCCAAGGTTTACGGCTCCGGCAGCCCCTATACCGTAGCGATGGTTGACGCGAAGGATATCTACTCCCTGGCTGTCGAGTACGGCGTGGACCTGTCCGATCAGGAATGGGTTGCGAATACCACTCAGGCGATCACAGTTGACGGAAAGGTTCTCGGCTTCCCGGTATGCGTGGAAGCACGCGGCCTGATCTACAACAAGACTGCGATCGAGGATATCACAGGCGAAGAATTCGTACCGGAAAACTACAAGACGCTTGACGCGTTCAAGGAACTCCTTGAGACCCTGAAGGAAGGCGGCATGGATGCTCCGGTTGCCATCATGAAGGAAGACTGGTCTCTGGCAGCTCATTATCTTGCCATGTTCTACGAGGAGAGAGAAGATGTAGACGCTTACATCGAAGCTCTGTACGCAGGCGAAGCGGATGTTGCCGGCGACGCGAGATTCAATTCCCTGATGGATACCTTTGATGTCCTGAAGGAGAACAACTATGCGAAGGATGCCCCGAACGCTGCAGTCCGTGAGGACTCCGAGATGTTCCTGGCTGACGGCGATGTCGCTTTCATGTTCGGAGGAAACTGGGACTGGGCAGTCATGGCTGAGTTCGATCCGGAAGGCGAATACGGCATTATGCCGGTTCCGCAGAACGATGCAGACGATTATTACACCCTCGTCGGCGGCGGCTCCAAGTATTTCTATGTTGACAATTCCGAGAACACCACCGATGCACAGAGAGAAGCAGGCAAGGCTCTTCTGAACTGGTTCGTATTCGACGAAGCCGGACAGGATTTCCTGGTTAACACCTGCGCGCTTGTTCCTGCTTTCTCCAACATCGAACTTGAAGTTGCTGATCCGCTCGGACAGTCTGTAAAGGCTTTCGCTGATGCCGATATGCTGACCCCGTCCTACAACTACATGCCGGATGATCACTATGCAAAGCTTGGACAGAGCATGCAGTCCTATCTTGCAGATGAGATCGACCGTGCCGGCCTTGCACAGGCAGTTGTTGATTACTGGAAGTCCACCACACCGGTTGAGCACTGATCCGTTACTGATGACTGGTCATAAGATCTGAGAGCAGAGCAGAAGATCTGATCTAACTGCAGATGAGGATATCTGCTCCAGGTCCGGATCATAAGAGCATCATTATATGTGTTCGGGAGAGTACCGGTCACGACCGGTACTCTCTTACATGGGGGACGAATATGAATAAAAATTCAATGTCTTACAAGACAAGCCAGTTTCTCATGTTCGCCGGGGTATCTACCGTTCTTTTCTGCGGTGTCGTGATCGTACCGTTTATCTACGGTCTGTATCTGACATTTACAAGCTGGGACGGCGTATCCCGCAGCAAGCCTTTTGTAGGCTTCGCGAACTATGCGGCTGCATTTGCGGATCACGATTACTGGGTGTCCCTGGGACGTACCCTGATATATTCCGCAATCGCGGTTATCCTGATTAACATTGTTGCTTTCCTTCTGGCCTATATGGTAACCAGCGGCGTAAAGGGACAGAATTTCTTCCGTGCAGGCTTCTTCATCCCGAACCTGATCGGCGGTATCGTTCTCGGTTATGTCTGGCAGTTTGTATTCAAGCGTGCCTTCGCAGCCCTGTTCGGTGTCTCCCTTCTGGGAACCACGGGACCGAACGCCATGTTTGCCCTGATTATCGTATCGGTCTGGCAGTATGCGGGTTACATGATGCTGATCTATGTGGCCGGCTTCATGAGTGTTTCCAAGAGCCTCATGGAAGCCGCGCAGATTGACGGATGTACCACCAGCCAGGCAACCTGGTATGTGACGGTTCCTCTGATGAGATCCTCTTTCGTACAGTGTCTGTTCCTGTCCATCACCAGATGCTTCATGGTATACGATGTCAACCTGTCATTGACAAACGGCGAGCCGGCCGGCAAGTCCATCATGGCCGCCATGCACGTCTACAACCAGGCATTTACCTATAGAAACTACGGTACCGGCCAGGCGGAGGCTCTGATCCTCTTTGTTGTCTGCGCGATTGTCGGCGTCACCCAGGTTTATATCGGTAAGAAAGGGGAGGTGGCCGCATGATTCAGGACAGCGAAAAAGCTCTGCGCAGAAAAAGGATTATCCATGCGATCATGTTCATCATTCTGATTGTGGTCTTTTTCTGCTTTATCTTCCCGTTTATTCTTGTAGTAATCAATGTATTCAAGGAGAAGTCCGATATCATCCGTGAACCGCTCAGCCTGATCGGCGCCAAGAAGGGCTTCACGCTGGCCAACTTCCCGGAAGCCATGGTTAAGATGAACTTCTGGAAGGTGTTCGGCAACTCCCTTATCATCACAGTCAGCGCGACGATCCTTACCCTTCTTTTCTCATCCATGACCGCTTTTGTCATCGTGAGAAATAACTGGAAGGCATGCGTGCTCCTGTTCTCGGCTATGATCGCATCCATGGTTATTCCTTTCCAGGTTCTGATGGTTCCGATCGTGTCCCTGTACGGCGGTATTTTCAATGTAATGAACCACCGGATTACACTGATCCTGATGCATGTGGGCTTCTCGCTCTCCATGGCGACCTTCATGTATCACGGCGCGATCCATACCAACATTCCGCTGGAACTTGAGGAAGCTGCACTGATTGACGGATGCACAAGATGGCAGACTTTCTGGAAAGTCGTATTCCCGCTCCTTGCGCCGACCACAGCTACGGTTGCGATCATCGACGCGATGGCCTTCTGGAACGACTATCTGCTTCCGAGCCTGGTGCTGCGCGAGAAGAACCTGTACACGATCCCGATCGCTACGCAGGCCTTCTACGGCACTTATTCCTCAGACCTCGGTCTGATTATGGCAGCTCTGATTCTTGCCATGCTGCCGATTCTGATCCTGTATCTCTTCCTGCAGAGATACATCGTCGAGGGTGTTACCTCCGGCGCTGTCAAGGGCTGATGATTCAGATCAGAAGGAGACTCTGACCTGTCAGGGTTTCCGTAATATGCAGTGAACTGCTGCAGGCCGCTTTCCGGCCGCGGCAGAAAAAAGACAGACTGTATGCAGGCAGCCGGTTCCGTGCGGAACCGGCTGTTTTGTCCGCTCTTTATCCGCTTTTTGTCTGAGACAGCAAAGCCATCGGAAGTGTTTATATGTTTTTTCTGACTGGATATCCGTTTTTTTCTGAGACAGCGAAGCCATCAGGAGTTTGAGCCTCGCATCATCATGTAGATGTGGCTTCATGGAAGGAAAGCCGTGAATAGTGACGAAAAGCTCTCTGAAAAAAGAAAATAATATGGACAATATGCAAAAATAATAATAGAATAATTAGTACATCATTTATCAGGATTAGAGAGAAGTGTATTTCGCAGCTGTTGGATGGGGGGTGACCGGATGTGTGAAAAGAATCAGCCCTGCCGGGAACAGGAGGACAGACATCAGGAACTGGCGTCACAGGTTAAGTCTATGCTGGAGATGGCGAGGTCAGAAAAGAATGTCCTGGAATACAGCGAGGTGTCCAATTTCCTGGGCCCGCTTCATCTGACCCAGGAGGAGATGGATCAGGTTCTGGAGGAGCTGCAGGAGGAAGGCGTGGATGTGCTGCTTCCCGACCTTGCAGAAGAAGAACTGGCCGACAGGGAAGCGGACTATGAATCTCAGTCCGACGAGGCTGCGGAGCGTTTTTCCGAACTGGATTCGGAGAGCGGGATGGTGTCGGATCCGATCCACATGTACCTGAAAGACATCGGACGGGTTCCCCTGCTCACAAGCGAGGAGGAGATTGAACTTGCCAGGCGTGTGGAAAACGGGGATGAGGAGGCCAGACACAAGCTGGAGGAAGCGAATCTGAGACTGGTCGTATCCATCGCCAAGCATTATACCGGCCACAGCATGAGCCTTATGGATCTGATCCAGGAGGGGAATCTGGGACTGATCCGCGCAGTGGAAAAATATGATTACCGGAAGGGCTTCCGCTTTTCCACCTATGCCACCTGGTGGATCCGGCAGTCCATTACCAGGGCGATTGCGGATCAGGGCAGAACGATCCGCATACCGGTCCATATGGTTGAACATATCAATAAAGTGAACCGGACTTCCAGAAAGCTTCTTCAGTCCCTGGGCCGGGAGCCCACACCCGAGGAGATCGGGGCGGAGCTCCAGATGACGCCGGAGAGAGTGATGGAGATCCAGAAGGTAGCCAGGGAACCGGTTTCTATGGAGACCCCCGTGGGCGATGAGGAGGACAGTTCCCTGGGAGATTTTATCCGGGATGAGACAACCCCCGTTCCGGCGGACGAGGCAGCCCGCTCCATGCTGAAGGCGCAGATCAGAACCATTCTTTCGGAGGATCTGACGAGCAGGGAGCAGCAGGTCCTGCGCCTGCGCTACGGACTGGATGACGACAGGCCCCGTACCCTGGAGGAAGTGGGGAAGCAGCTGAATGTAACGAGAGAGCGCATCCGTCAGATCGAAGCGAAGGCGCTGCGCAAGATCAAAAGAAAGAATATGCGGATGAGAGATTATCTGGAGTAGGAAGCTGGGGGGCTGGGATGTCAAAGGAAAACAGAGGTAGCCTGAAGAGCAGTTTTGCCTATGCCTTCCAGGGGATCATGACTTGTCTGAAAAATGAACGCAACATTAAAATCCACTGCACGATGGCGGCTCTTGTGGTGACCGCCGGGGTGATTCTCAGGATTTCCCCGCTGGAGTGGTGCGTCTGTTTTACCCTGTTCGGCCTGATTATGGGGCTGGAGCTGGTCAATACCGCAGTGGAGGCAGTCGTGGACCTGGTTACGGAGGAACGGAAGCCTCTGGCAAAAATCGCCAAGGATACGGCAGCAGGAGCGGTCCTGATCGCTTCCGTGATGGCGGCAATTGCCGGGCTGATCATCTTTCTGCCCAAAGGAATCGCCTGGATTGCGGCGCTTCTGGGAGCTGCACAATAACACGCAGGAAGCTCCTGCGGAAACACTCTGAGGCAGTACAGAACTGCAGAACAGGCGGAAACATATTACAGAGAAGGTGGAAAAAGCCGGAATAGAGCAGCGTACAGCCCGGACGGGCTGTAAAACAGACAGTAATACAGACAGTAATACAGACAGCAATACAGGAAAGGAGTGACGGTTATGGCAGATCTTGGCGAAACCATGAAAAAGGTACTTCTTGCGGGAATCGGAGCCGCAGCGGAGACTTCGGAGAAGGCGGAACAGCTTCTGAATGATATGGTAAAGAAGGGAGAGCTTACCATTGAACAGGGGAAGGTTCTCAACAAAGAGCTGAAACACAATATTGATGAGAAGCTGAAAAGCTCAAAGGAAAAGGCAGCCGCGCAGAGCAGAAAGCCGGATGTTTCGGAATTTCTGAAGAATCTGTCTGAGGAAGATTTAAGAGAACTGAAGGCCAGGCTTGCCGCTGTTGATCTGGACGAGGATGACAGCCTGGTGGATGATTCCATCGACTGAGACAGGCACAGGCAGCATCAGGCGGCGGCCGGGGCACGCCGTCTTGTTATTGTCAGAAACCGGGGAGAGCCATGCCGGAGAACAGGGAGAAGAAAGAACAGTTTCATACGGACCGGATTGCCTCCTACCGGGAGAAGGAAGAGGAGCGCCATCAGGCTGTCTATGCGGACGGATCCGTGAATGAGGACGCGGTCGGACAGGGCGGCGCGGCTGGCGGGAACTATGCCAGCCGGCTGAGAGAGATCACGCACGTTCTTCATGCGCATGAAGTAAGCAGAGGCGTATCCCCGGAAAAACTGCGTCTTATTCTGGAGGATCTCGGCCCGACCTATATCAAGCTGGGACAGCTGATGAGCATGCGGTCGGATATTCTTCCGCAGGCCTACTGCGATGAGCTGATGAAGCTGCAGAGCGATGTCCCGGCCATGCCTTTCGATGAGGTCTGCCGCGTGATTGAGGATTCCTACGGGCGGCCGGTCGGGGAGGTATTTGCGTCCATCGAGGAGACGCCTCTGGGGTCCGCATCCATCGCCCAGGTCCACAGGGCCGTGCTGAACGAAGGCGGCCAGGTCGTTGTGAAAGTACAGCGCGAGGGAATCTATGATGTCATGAAACGTGACATCAATCTCCTGCACAGGGCAGTCAGGTTTATTCCAAACAGGGTGACCGGAGGAACGGTGGATCTGGATGCCGTGCTGGATGAGCTGTGGATTGTCACACAGGAGGAGATGAATTTCCAGACGGAAGCTTCCAACATGGAGGAATTCCGGAAGCTGAACGAGGGAGTGCGTTTTGTCAGCGTGCCCAGGCTTTACCGTCCCCTGACAACCGGCCGGGTGCTGGTGATGGAGTACATTGACGGCATTGACATAGATGACGCCGACAGGCTCCGTGAGGCGGGATATGACCTGAATGAGATCGGAGAAAAACTGATCAACAGCTGGATCCGCCAGGTGATGACAGACGGATTCTTCCACGCGGACCCCCACCCCGGCAATGTTCTGATCCAGGACGGGAAGATCGTCTGGATCGATATGGGGATGATGGGACGGCTGTCGGAGCATGACCGGAGTTCCATCCGCCTTGCCATAGAAGGCGTGGCGGAAGGCGACAACGGAAAGATTGAGGACGCTGTTCTCGCGATCGGGAGATTTTCCGGCAAACCGGACAAGAGGAAGCTGCACGACGGAATCGAGGGCCTCATGCGGACCTACGGGAGCATGGGACTGGGGGATATCGATATCGCAAAGTTCTTTACGGACCTGCTGGAAGTCATGAAAGAAAACGGGATCCAGATGCCCCACGGACTGACCCTGCTCGCCAGGGGGCTCAACCATATCGAGGGCGTGCTGGCCCGGATCAGCCCGGACGTCAACATGGTCGCGATTGCCCGGGAGAGCATGCGGGACGACTTCCTGCGCAATATGGACTGGAAAGAGGAACTGCGCAGCGGATCGATCAGTCTTTACCGCTCCCTGCGCAATCTGGTGGATCTTCCCACCATGATCGCGAAGATTCTCAGGGAGTATTCCACCGGGCAGACGAGAATCAACCTGGATCTGCACGCGTCGGAACAGCTCTCCCGTCTGCTGGAGCATATCGTAAGGCATATCAACCTGGGGCTCTGGGTCACCGCCCTGCTGATTTCCTCCAGCATCCTCTGCACGACCAACATGGAGCCGAAGGTTCTGGGGATCCCCCTGCTGGGCGCGGTGGGCTATGTGCTGGCGGTCATCATCATGCTCTATATGGTGATCAGGTATCTGGCTTCAAAGAAATAGGCCGCCGCAGACTTCTGAACAATAAATCATGACAGCCCCGCGGCGACGGGGCTTCTTTTTTGGAGAGGCCCGGATGAAGAAAAACGAACTTCTTGTGATCTATGGAAAAAACTATACGGAAATGGCGGAATCTCTGTGCGCAAAAGCCGGCCTGTCCTCGATGATTCTGGAAAAATGTAAA
Source organism: Lachnospiraceae bacterium UBA3845 (assembly GCA_002392705.1). Taxonomy (GTDB): domain Bacteria; phylum Bacillota; class Clostridia; order Lachnospirales; family Lachnospiraceae; genus Porcincola. Next base: position 13,755 of record DGHP01000103.1, read on the forward strand.
AGCCGCAGTGCGGATATCGCGATTAAGCCGAACCTTCTCGGGCCGATCCCCGCGGAGGACGGGGCTACGACCCACCCTGAGGTCGTCCGGGGCATCATCCGATATCTGCGTTCAGAGGGATTTAACAGAATCACTGTGATGGAGAGCTCCTGGGTAGGAGATAAGACATCGGATTCCCTTCTGGTCACCGGCTTCGGAGCACTGTGCGAGGAGCTTGGCGTACCATTTGTGGATCTGCAGCAGGACTTAAGTGTACGGAAAGACTGCGCGGGGATGAAGCTGAATATCTGCTCCAGGCCTCTGCAGGCGGATTTTCTGATCAATGTCCCCGTTCTGAAGGGACACTGCCAGACAAGGATGACCTGCGCCCTGAAGAATATGAAGGGCTGCATCCCGTCTTCCGAGAAGCGCCGTTTTCACCGCCTGGGACTGCATGAGCCGATCGGACATCTTGCGGCGGGGATCCGTCAGGATTTCATCCTCGTCGATTCGATCTGCGGCGATCTGACTTTCGAGGACGGCGGCAATCCCGTGCAGCAGGACCGTATGATCGCGGCTGTGGATCCGGTACTGTGCGATGCTTACGGCTGCAGCCTGATCGGAATTCCCATCGATGAAGTACGATATATTTCCATCGCTGAGACCTGCGGAGCAGGCAGCAGCGACCTGTCGTGCGCTTCTGTGAGCTGTTTCAGGGATGAAGGAGACGGAAGGCAGGCTGCGGAAACCGGTTCCGGCACACTTTCTCCTTCCGCAGATCCGGAACACGCTGCTCTCATCCGGGTCAGGGAGCTGGTAGATGAAGTGGATTCCTGCTCCGCCTGCTATGCGAATCTTGTTCCCGCCATCCGGCGTCTTGAGGAGGAAGGACTTGCAAAGTACCTGAAGGAAAGGGTCTGCATCGGTCAGGGCTTCCGCGGCAGAAGAGGGGAGCTGGGCGTGGGCGAATGCACCGGATATTTCCGGCACAATGTTCCGGGATGTCCTCCGGATTCGGAGCGCATCTATAATTCCCTCAGAGCGTATTGTGAACAGCAGAAGGCTCTCTTTTCTGAACCCGGCTGAAGATGCATGCGGAATGACGAAAATCTTTCTGCTATTTGAATAAAAACGAAAAAGATTTGCGCAAACACAATTTTTATTCGTGGTTTCTTCTTGCATCAGCCAGGATTTCGTTGACAAACAGATGCCGAATTGCTATGATGAGAAAAGTTATCGCGCGGTTTTCCCTCATGATGAAGAACTGCTGTTATCTGCTCTCCCGTGTCCGGAGCCGGTGGGAATCTGCGCGGTGAAGTTCTGAAGCAGTTGGAGGATATGAGTTGAAAAAACGTGTTCTTTCCCTTCTTGTTGACAATACCGTGGGTGTTCTGAGCCGTGTGGCGGGCCTCTTCAGCCGGCGCGGTTATAATATAGAGAGCCTGACGGCGGGCGTGACGACAGATCCGCGGTTTACCCGTATGACTGTGGTTGTGGAAGGCGATGAGCTGATCCTGGAGCAGATCACAAAGCAGCTGCAGAAGCTGGTCGACGTGGAGGATATCAAGATTCTCGAACCGGAAGCCAGTGTCAACAGGGAGCTGATCCTGGTCAAGGTCCGCGTGGAGGAGAGTCAGAGGCAGTCTGTGATCACGATGGCCGACGTTTTCCGCGGAACGGTTGTGGACGTGGGGAAGGACTCCCTGATCATCGAGCTGACCGGAAAGCAGGACAAGTTGGAGGCATTTATCCGCCTTCTCGACGGATATGAGATCCTGGAGCTCGCCCGCACCGGAATCACGGGTCTTTCCAGAGGGTCGGACGACGTGAGATATTTTGACTGAGGGCAGAGAAAACGCCGTCTGAAAGGCCGTAAGCGAAAAGCCGGCAGAAGCCACAGCCTGAAAGGCCGTGAAGCTTCGAAACGGCAGACGAGCTGCCGTGCGTCCGGACCCTGACGAAGTTCAGCCGGACGGATCTGATTGATATCCCGGATGCAGAGGATGCATCCCGATATAGATGGAGCCAGTATCCAATTTTATTTTATCTTAAAAAGAGAGGTACGCATTATGTCAGCAAAGATTTATTATCAGGAAGATTGCAACCTTTCCCTTCTGGAAGGCAAGACAATCGCAATCATCGGTTACGGCAGCCAGGGACACGCCCACGCGCTGAACCTGAAAGAATCGGGATGCCACGTCATCATCGGTCTCTATGAAGGTTCCAGATCCTGGAAGAGAGCACAGGAGCAGGGTTTTGAAGTCTTTACCGCGGCGGAAGCTGCAAAGCAGGCTGACATTATCATGATCCTGATCAATGATGAAAAGCAGGCTAAGCTGTACAAAGAAGATATCGAGCCGAACCTGGAAGAGGGCAACATGCTGATGTTCGCTCACGGCTTCAACATTCATTTCGGATGCATCGTGCCGCCGGCCAATGTTGACGTCACCATGATTGCTCCGAAGGCTCCGGGCCACACTGTCCGTTCCGAATATCAGGCCGGCAAGGGAACTCCCTGCCTTGTTGCGGTTCAGCAGGACTATACCGGAAAGGCCCTTGATCTTGCGCTTGCATACGGTCTTGGAATCGGCGGCGCGCGCGCCGGTCTTCTGGAGACCACCTTCCGTGTCGAGACCGAGACGGACCTCTTTGGCGAGCAGGCAGTTCTGTGCGGCGGCGTATGCGCTCTGATGCAGGCTGGTTTTGATACCCTGGTGGAAGCAGGCTATGATCCGAGAAATGCTTATTTCGAGTGCATCCACGAGATGAAGC
>DGHP01000103.1:16565-20334 GCA_002392705.1 Lachnospiraceae bacterium UBA3845
CTGATCTATCAGTCCGGTTTCGCAGGCATGAGATATTCCATCTCCAATACCGCCGAGTACGGCGATTATGTCACCGGTCCGAAGCTGATCACGGAAGAGACGAAGAAGACCATGAAGAAGATCCTTGCGGATATCCAGGACGGCAGCTTTGCGAAGGAATTCCTTCTTGAAATGAGCGACGCCGGCAAGCAGGTTCATTTCAAGGCCATGAGAAAGAAGGCAGCGGAGCATCCGTCCGAGAAGGTCGGCGAGGAAGTCCGCAAACTTTACAGCTGGAGCAACGAGGATAAGCTGATCAACAACTGATCCCCGGCAGAATCAGAAGATTGTCAGGGCCCGCGGATAACGCGGGCCCTTTATAAGCTGATCACAGAATGACAGAAGATGCGGCGGGTTCATTACCCTGTCCGCGGCAGAGAAGGAGTCTGGCATGAGAAAAGAGACGAAATGCATAGAGGCCGGATATACGCCGAAAAACGGTGAATCCAGGATGATTCCGATTATCCAGAGCACAACCTTTAAGTATGATACCAGTGAAGATATGGGAAAGCTGTTTGACCTTGAGGCAAGCGGATATTTCTATACCAGGCTGCAGAACCCGACCAACGACATGGTGGCGGCAAAGATCGCGGCCCTCGAGGGCGGAACCGCCGCCATGCTGACCAGCTCCGGGCAGGCGGCAACCTTCTTCTCGGTATTCAATCTGGCCGGAGCCGGCGATCATGTCATTTCCTCCTCCACCATATACGGGGGAAGCTATAATCTTTTCAATGTCACCATGCGCCGGATGGGAATCGAATTCACATTCGTCGATCCGGACTGCAGCGACGAGGAGCTTGAGAAAGCCTTCCGCCCCAACACGAAAGCCGTTTTCGGAGAGACCCTGGCCAATCCGGCCCTGATCGTCTTCGACATCGAGCGCTTCGCGAAAGCCGCGCATGCCCACGGGGTTCCGCTGATTATCGACAATACCTTCGCAACCCCGATCAACTGCAGGCCGATCGAGTGGGGCGCGGATATCGTCACCCATTCCACAACCAAATACATGGACGGCCATGATGCCACCGTCGGCGGCTGTATCGTGGATTCGGGCAGATTCGACTGGATGGCCCACAAGGATAAGTTCCCTGGGCTCACCACGCCGGATGAGTCCTATCACGGGATCACCTACGCGGAAAAATTCGGCCTTGAAGGTGCTTACATCACCAAAGCGACCGCCCAGCTGATGAGAGATCTCGGGTCGATCCAGGCTCCCATGAACGCGTATCTGCTGAACCTCGGGCTTGAGTCCCTGGCGGTCCGGATGCAGAGGCATTGTGAAAATGCCCTTAAGGTCGCTCAGTTCCTGGAGGGCCGGGAAGAGGTAAGCTGGGTCAATTATCCTTCCCTTCCGGGAAATAAGTACTATGAGAGGGCACGGAAATATATGCCGGACGGTACCTGCGGCGTCATCTCCTTCGGCCTGAAGGGAGGCAGAAAAGCGGCGGAAGAGTTCATGAAGCACCTGAAGCTTGCCATCATTGCCACCCACGTGGCCGACGCCCACACCTGCATCCTGCATCCTGCTTCCTCCACGCACCGTCAGATGACGGATGAAGAACTGATTGCCGGCGGTGTAGGTCCGGATCTGATCCGTCTTTCCGTCGGAATCGAGAACGTGGACGATATCATCGAGGATATCGAGGGGGCTCTGAAGACGCTTTGAAGGCTCTGAATCGGGCAGAGCCCTGCAGATCACAGAATCTCTGATTCCATCAGATTTTAACAGCTGCAGCTTTCCTGCGGCTTTCTCTGCTCCGGCTGCGGGGCGGAGCAATAAACGGCAGAGGATTCCGGTCCTCTGCCGTTTTGCTTTCACCGGCTGGAGGACATACTAAGAAACAGCAGAGGATTTCATCCTCTTTCGTTCTGCCTTCCGCGGCGTTGTATGGTTTATTTCTCTTTGAGCGTAACTTCGAGAACAGTATCAACCGGATCTGGCAGAACCGGATCCGGGCCGAGGTCCGCGAATACGATGCCCGGATAATTCCCGGTAATCCAGTTTTTCGGAATCCGGATCTCATGCCCGTCGGAGAGCAGCCGGATCGACTCCAGCTCCTCTTCATTCAGGCCGGTCAGCGGGACCGGCCCGATGGTATTTTCAAAGATGTGAAAGTAGAGTCTGTTATCTTTTGCGGTGATCCTGCCGAAGTCCGGCTTCGGAAGCCCGCTCATGCCGCAGCCGTAGATGCTCTTCCCGTTCATTTTCATCCATTTCCCGATTCCTTCGAGGATCCGGACAGATTCTTCCGGGAAATTGCCCCGGGCGTCCGGCCCCACGTTCAGCAGCATATTTCCGCCTTTCGACACGCATTCCACCAGCTTTCTGATCAGCATGGAGGACGGCTTGAAATAGTGGTCCTGCGCGTGGTATCCCCAGTTGTTGTTCATGGTGACGCAGCATTCCCAGACAAGGGGCCTCCCATCCGGATCCCGGAGTTCCTCCGGCGGAATGATCTGCTCGGGGCTTACGAAATCACCGTGCCAGGGGGTCGGATGTCCTTCCGCCAGGGAACCGAACCCTTCCCCGCTCACCTCCAGACGGTTGTCGATGATCACGTCCGGCTGCAGGCTGCGGACCATGCTGACCAGTTCCTCAGCCTTCCATTTTTCTCCTCTCATATCCCCATAGGAAAAATCAAACCAGAGAATGTCAAGCTTTCCGTAATTGCTGCACAGCTCCCTGACCTGTCCGTGCAGATAGTCAAGATAGCGGCTGAAATCCCGTTTTTCATTGGAACAGGCAGGGTTTTCCCTCATCGGATGGTGCATGTCCTTATAATGAGGATAATCTTCATGATACCAGTCGAGAAGGGAATAATAGAGGCCGGTTTTCAGGCCCTCCGCCCTGGCTGCGTCCAGGAATTCCCGGACCAGGTCCCTTCCGCAGGGCGTATTGGTTGATTTAAAATCCGTCAGGGCGCTGTCAAACAGGCAGAAACCGTCATGATGCTTCGCGGTCAGCACCATATATTTCATGCCTGCATTCTTCGCCATAGAAGCCCATTTTGCAGGGTCAAAATCTACCGGATTGAATTCCCTGAAAAAAGGCATATATTCCTCTTTCGGGATCCTCTCTATGCTCCGGACCCATTCCCCTCTGGCCGGGATCGCGTAGAGCCCCCAGTGGAGAAACATTCCGAAGCGGGCCTGCGTGTACCACTGCACCCGTTTTTCATAAGATTTCCTGTCGAACTGCCAGCTGTTCATACGGTCTCCTTTCCTTCTCTCTGTCCTGCCTGAACTGTGTCCGCGGAACTTTGCTCTGTCCCTGATTAAATCATACCATATCACAGGAGCCTGACGGAAACAGGATTTCTCAGTTATTGTGGATCTTCCGGGGTACCGGCGCCTTCTTTCCGGAAAATCCGGGCGGAATCCCCTGTTTTGCCGTCTGTTTCTGTGTTAAAATTAGCGTAACGTTTCAGTACTCCGGGCGCAATTCCGCCAAGGCGGAATTGATTGCCGGAAGTCTGACGGCAGGCTGACCTGCGCGGAAGAGGGAGCAGAAGTCCGGCGCGGGTACCGGGATACGGGTTATGGACAGCATCTTGCAGAAGAGGAAGCAGGCTATGACGATCAGAGAACAGGCAGAGGAGAGGGAATATCAGTTATTCAGCCCCTGGGCAGCCCATGCGAGGGAAAGCATGGGGCGTGACAGGGAAGAGGAACCCTGTGAGATCCGGACCTGTTACCAGCGGGACCGGGACCGGATCCTGCACAGCAAGTC
>DGHP01000129.1:0-365 GCA_002392705.1 Lachnospiraceae bacterium UBA3845
GAGAACCAGATGAACCTGAAGTATTTTCTGGAGAACTATCCATTTATCCTGGAATCCATCGATCCCTACCTGCCGGACGCTCTCAAAAGCCGCACGACGGCGGGCGGCTATCTGCAGCTGCTTCCGGGGGTGCATGACAGCGACGGCTTCTTCATGGCCCGCCTGAAGAGGAGTGAAGAATGATCCTGATAAGGAGCGGGGAATGAACCTGAAGCGGAGGAGCGCAAGATGACGGATACCCTTACTGAAACGAGGCAGCTTCCGCCGGGAGATCCGGCCGCGGCCGCCGGAAAGCCGTCTGTATCTGCAGGGAGTCCGGCTGCATGCCAGGAAGATCCGGCCGCAGCCGCCGGCAGCCAGGCTGC
>DGHP01000129.1:469-2498 GCA_002392705.1 Lachnospiraceae bacterium UBA3845
CCAGGCTGCGTCCGAGGATAAAGCCGGCGCACCCGCCGGCAGTGGGAATGCGCCCGGAATAGAACTTGCTGCGCCTGAGGGGGACCTTCCGGATCTGCTGTCCATGACGCGGGAGGAGCTTGCAGAATTTCTTGCAGGACTCGGAGAAAAGAGCTTCCGCGCGAAGCAGATCTATGACTGGCTTCATGTCAAAGGAGTCCGCTCCTTTGAAGGGATGACCAATCTCCCCAGAGCCCTCAGGGACAGGCTCGGCAGCGTCTGCAGGATTACGGTCCTCAGGCCGGTGCAGGTTCTCTGCTCCAGGACCGACGGGACAAAAAAATATCTGTTTGCGCTTTCGGACGGAAATGTAATCGAGTCGGTGATGATGCGCTACAGCTACGGCATCTCCGTCTGCATTTCCTCACAGGTCGGCTGCCGGATGGGCTGCCGCTTCTGCGCTTCGACCATCGGAGGCCGGATCCGCAATCTGACCGCCGCCGAGATGCTCAGCCAGGTGACGGAGATTCAGCGCGCCCAGGAAGAGCGCGTATCCCATGTGGTGGTCATGGGCAGCGGGGAGCCTTTTGACAATTATGAGGAGCTGGTCCGCTTTCTGCGCCTGATCGGGGATGAGAAGGGGGAAAATCTTTCCCTCCGGAACATAACCGTCAGCACCTGCGGCCTTGTGCCTGAGATCCGGCGCTTCGCGGAGGAAGGCCTGCCCGTTACGCTGGCCCTTTCCCTGCACGCATCTTCCCAGAAAGAGCGGGAGATCCTGATGCCCATAGCGAAAAAGTATGAGCTCAGGGAAGTGCTGGACGCGATGAACTACTATTTCTCCAGGACCGGGCGGAGGATCACCTTTGAGTACAGCTGCGTGCAGGGAGTCAATACCTCTGCCGCTGATGCAGAGCGGCTGAAGGGCCTTCTGAAAGGGATGAACTGCCACATCAACCTGATTCCGGTGAACCCGGTGGAGGAGCGGTCCTTCCGACAGCCGGACCGCAGTCAGATCGAAGCATTCAAAGATAAACTTGAAAAAAGCGGGATAAATGTTACTATTAGAAGAGAAATGGGACGGGATATTTCCGGTGCCTGCGGGCAGCTGAGACGCAGTTACTTAAGCGGCAGCGGGACAGAGGAAGGCTCTGATTGAAATACAGGAGCTTCGACTATCCGGGCAGCGGCGGAACAGCCGGAGGCTATGATTCCATATACTGCCGGACGAACCGGTTGAGAGCCGCAGCAGAGCGCGGGATACCCCGCGAGACACAGAACGGAATTTTTATACAGTGATATTTACTTGTTTCTGAAACACGGATACGGGAGTCAGAATGGAATCTTACTGCCAGACGGATGTGGGATTAAAACGGAATAATAATCAGGATTTTGTCTACGCATCCGACCAGAAGGTAGGAGCCCTGAACTGCCTGTGGATCGTGGCAGACGGAATGGGCGGCCACGCCGCGGGGGACATTGCTTCCAGACTGTGCGTGGAAACCATGATCGATACCATCAGCAATTCAAAGCAGGAAGGACCGGTCAGGATCCTTGCGGAGGCCATCCGCAGCGCCAATGAGGCGGTGTGCGAAAAAGCGCGTTCGACCCCGGACCTGGAAGGCATGGGGACAACCGTTGTAGCCGCTACGGTCGATGACGGATGCCTCTATATCGCAAATGTCGGCGACAGCAGACTTTACCTGATCGATGATGAACGGATAGAGCAGATCACGCACGATCACTCCCTGGTGGAGGAGATGGTCCGGGCCGGGAGGATCCGGGCGGACCAGGCGCGCAATCATCCGAAGAAGAATATTATTACGAGAGCGATCGGCGAGGAGGGAGTCCCGGAGATCGATTTCTTTGACGTGGCCCTTAATCCGGGAGACATCCTCCTTCTGTGCTCGGACGGCCTCAGCAATATGGTTGAGGATGACCTGATCTTCCGGATCGTGCGCCGCGAGGCGGACCTGCACAGCGCGGGGAAGCGCCTGATCGAGGCGGCAAACAAGGCGGGCGGGACAGATAACATATCTGTCGTCCTGGC
>DGHP01000129.1:2624-7945 GCA_002392705.1 Lachnospiraceae bacterium UBA3845
GCCTGAAAGCGGCGGCGTTTCCGCAGGATGTGTTACAGATAAAACAGGCGGCATCTGAGCATGCCGAACCTTCAGCAGGGAATGTATATGTTGAATGCAGGCGATTTTCTACAGAACAGATATGAGATAATCAATTGCATAGGATCCGGCGGCATGTCCGACGTGTATAAGTCCAGGGACCACAAGCTGAACCGTTTTGTCGCGATCAAGGTTCTGAAAGCGGAGTTCCGGGGCGACAGGGAATTTGTGTCCAAATTCCGGGTAGAAGCCCAGGCTGCGGCCGGTCTGGCGCATCCGAACATTGTCAATGTATACGACGTCGGCGAGGAGAACGGGAACTACTTTATCGTGATGGAGCTGGTAGAGGGCATCACGCTGAAGCTGTATATCCAGAACCGGGGGCGGCTGTCCGTCAGGGAAGCCGTCGGCATCTCGCTGCAGGTTGCGGCCGGCCTTGAGGCCGCACACAACAACGGCATTATACACAGGGACGTTAAACCGCAGAACATCATCATTTCCACGGACGGTACCGCGAAGGTGGCTGATTTCGGCATCGCGCGGGCGGCGACCAGCGACACGATCAACTCCAATGTCATGGGTTCGGTCCATTACAGCGCACCGGAGCAGTCCAGAGGCGGTTTTTCGGACGCCAGGAGCGACATCTACTCTCTTGGCATTACCATGTACGAGATGCTGACCGGCAAGGTTCCTTTCGACGGGGATTCCACTGTTGAGGTTGCCCTGAAGCACCTGCAGGAGGAGATCGTCTCCCCGAGAGCCGTAATCCCGGATCTTCCCCGGGCCATCGAGCAGATTATTCTGAAATGCACGCAGAAGAATCCGGACAGGCGCTACCAGAACATGGCGCTCCTGATCCGTGATCTGAAAGAATCCCTGATCAATCCGAACGGGGACTTTGTCCGGATCGGAATGGACGATCCGGGCGCGGCGACGCACCGCTATTCAAAGGAGGACCTGGAGGAGATCAACCGCAGACGGGCTTCCACAGGCCTGTTTTCCGGTTCCTATACGGACCGCATGAATTACCCGCCGGAAAATGAGGACGCCGGCGATTACGACGCGCATTATGACGGCGGATATGATGAGCTTCGTCCGGACGGCGCCTATGAGGACGATGACCGCTACGATGACGATTTTTATGAGGATGATTTTGACCCTTCCTATGACGAGGACTATGAGGACGGGGACGATGTATCCGGAAAAAGATCCCGGCTGCAGAGAAGAAAAGAGCGGGACGGCAGGACGGAAAAGCTGATCACGGCTTTCTCTGTTGTGGCGGCGCTCCTGGTCGGCGGCCTGATCCTTTACCTGATTTTCCATACAGTCGGCGTATTCCAGAACGGAAGGACAGGAAATCCGGGAGAAAATGAGACCTCCACGATCGTTCTGGATCTGACCGGCGATATGGTCACCGTACCGAATATCCGCGGCATGACAGAGGAGGAAGCCCAGCATTCGCTCAGGGAACTGAGCCTCGGATACCGCTATCTGGGCGAGACGAATTCCTCCCAGTATTCCACCGGGCAGGTAGTCAGCCAGGATGTGGAGCCTGATACGAGGGTAAAGAAAAATACCACGGTCGGCTATATCCTCAGCAAGGGGCAGGAGCTCACCGTGCCGGATCTTACAGGCAAATCGGAGGGCGCGGCCACGGAAGCGCTGGCGAGCCTCGGCCTGCATGTATCCGTCGACAATACCAGATTCAGCAATGAATATGACGCGGGAGATGTGATCACGACCAACCCCGGTTCCGGCTCCACTGTGCATGAGGGCGACACGGTCACTCTCTACATCAGCCAGGGAGAGGATACACAGAGCGTGATCGTTCCGAATGTGGAAGGCAAATACAGGGATGACGCGCTCACGATGCTGAATAATTACAATCTCTTTGTCTATGTGGCTAGCGAGCCGAGCGATACGGTTCAGGAAGGCCTCGTCATCCGGCAGGATATTAAAGAGGGAACCTCGGTTCAGACGGGAAGCACCATCACCATCACGGTGTCCACGGGCCCGGAGAATCCGATCGTGATCAATCCTTCCCTGAACACCAGCACCCGCATCAGCGTCGAGGAAGGACTGGCAGGAGGTCCCCAGGCTGCGCCGCAGGAGGAAAAATGGGTCTGCAACGCCCAGCTCTCCGAACCCAGCGGCTACGCGGGAGAGACCGTCCGGATCACCCTGGCGCAGAATGATACGATCCGGACCGTGTTCGAAGGAAGGACAACCTTCCCGTACGTTCTCAGGGTCGAGGGCGAGCCGGGCGTTTCAGAAGGCATGGCCTATGTCTATGTGCTGGACGATAACGGAAATGTAAAGACAACGACAAGCTATAAGGGCATTGTGTTTCAGAAAGCGCAGTGAGCCGCGGAGTGAGCGCAGAGCCGCGGAGTGAGCGCAGAGCGGCGGAGTGAGCGCAGAGCGGCGAGCGCACAGAGATAGTCCGGCAGCTGAAGCTGCCGTGCACTCGGACGATATTCAGCCAGGGCGGAATTGATCAGTTTGCAGGTGATGGATGACAGGGAAGATTATTAAGGCAGTGGCAGGGTTTTATTATGTATACTGCCATGAGGACGGGATCATATATCAGTGCCGCGCGAGAGGCATCTTCCGCAAGGTGAAGTTCAGCCCCCTGGTGGGCGACGAAGCGGTATTCAGCATCACGGACCCGGTTGACCTGGAGGGAAATGTAGACCAGATCAGAAAACGGCGCAATTCCCTGATCCGGCCCCCCGTTGCGAATGTGGACCAGGCGCTGATCGTATGCGCGCTGGCCTCCCCGGAGCCCAACCTTTCCCTGATCGACCGTTTCCTGATCCTCATGAAACGGAGCGGGGTGCCCTCTGTGATCTGCTTCAACAAGAAAGATCTTGTGGATGACAGCTTCACGGAGAAGCTTGCCGGGATCTACAGAAACTGCGGCTGCAGAGTGATCACCGCCAGCATCCTGGACGGGGAAGGCGTCGATGAAATCTGTACCCTCATGAAAGGGAAGACCACAGTCCTTGCCGGTCCCAGCGGGGTCGGCAAATCCTCGCTGACCAACCTCCTCTGTCCCGGAGCGGACATGGAAGTCGGGGAAGTGTCCCGCAAGACCGAGCGCGGCAGGCAGACAACCCGCCACGCGGAACTCTTCGCCATGGGGGATGACTCCTTTTTCCTCGACACACCGGGCTTCTCCAGCCTGTACCTGGACGATATGCTCCCGGAAGAGGTGAAGGACTGCTTTCCGGAGTTTGCTCTGTATGAACCGGAATGTAAGTTCCAGGGCTGCATGCATATATCCGAACCGGTCTGCGGCGTGAAGGATGCGCTTGGCAGAGGGGAAATCAGCCGCGCCAGATATGACAGCTATGTACAGCTGGTGCAGGAACTGAAGGATGTAAAACGTTACTGAGGAAGAATCATTCCATATCGGCTGCGCCTGCTGACTGCCGCAGCCGTGTTTTACCGCAGTTATACTGACTGCCGCGGGCAGATTCCCGCCGCAGCCGTGTCTGCCGCAGTTATACTGACTGCCGCGGGCGGATTCTCGCTGCAGCCGTGTCTGCCGCAGTTATACTGACTGCCGCGGGCAGATTCCCGCTGCAGCTGTTTTTTCCGTTGTTATTATCTGACAGCGTTATTATTTCAGATATAGAAGGAGGCGTCACATGTATATCCTTGCTCCATCTATTCTGTCGGCGGATTTCAGGCATCTGGAAGAAGACATCCGTGCCGTGGAAGCATCCGGCGCCCGTTATCTGCATATTGACGTAATGGACGGCATGTTTGTTCCCAGCATCTCTTTCGGGCAGCCCGTCATCACGTCCATCCGTCCCTGCACGAAACTGTTCTTCGACGTACATCTGATGGTCCAGGATCCGGGCCGCTATATTTCAGACTTTGCCCGGGCCGGCGCGGATGGGATCACCGTTCATGCAGAAGCCTGCACACATCTGGACCGGGTTCTGGCTCAGATCCATGAGGCAGGCGTCCGCACGGGCGTTGCCCTGAATCCGGCGACGCCGCTGAGCGCCCTCGATTACGTCTATGACAAAGCGGATATGATCCTGCTCATGACCGTGAATCCGGGCTTCGGCGGACAGAAGCTGATTCCGGCCACACTCGGCAAGATCCGGGAACTGAGGGAGATCCTGAACCGGAAAGGTCTGCAGACCGATATCGAAGTCGACGGCGGAATCAAGGAGAATACGATCCGTTCCGTCCTTGACGCGGGTGCGAATGTCTGTGTGGCGGGATCTGCGGTATTCGGCGGAGATATCGCCGGGAAGGCAGGCAGGCTGCAGGCGCTTCTTGAGGAATACGGGCAGGACCTGAAGTGACATTGGAAGAGCGGCCCGCCGCGGTACATCAGCGGGAGGCCTGCCTGCTGGCGTAAAGCTGACAGAGAGTGTATCGGGAATACAGTATGAAACAGGAAATGTCTATGCAAAAAGCAGTCATAATCAGCGGGGGCAGTATCGATGAAGATCTTGCCCTCCGTTTTCTTTCCGGGAAACCGTATATAATAGCTGCCGACAAAGGGCTGCTGTTTCTGGAAAAACACGGACTTTCAGCGAACCTGATCGTCGGAGATTTCGATTCTTCCCCGGCAGGATTTATCGAAAAATATCGATCTGATCACCCGGAGGCGCAGATCCGCTCCTATCGGCCGGAAAAGGATTATACCGATACGGAGATCGCCGTGACCGCTGCTCTGGAAATGGGGCGGAAAGAGATCATAATTCTGGGCGGAACAGGATCCCGTCTTGACCATGTGCTGGGCAATATCCAGCTGCTGGAGCTGATCGCTGACAGGGGCGGGACCGGCGTAATTCTGGATCAGCACAACCGGATTACGCTGCACAGAGAGAGCTTTATCATCGACCGTGACAGCCAATGGGGCAAGTATATCTCCTTCTTCGCCTGGGGCGGGAAAGTGAAGGGACTCAGCCTGAAGGGATTTCATTACGGCCTGGATCATTATGAGCTGGGGACATCCGGGAGCCTGGGCGTATCGAATGAACTGGATGCGGAAAGCGGAATGGTAGAATTTACAGAAGGGCGGCTGCTGATGGTGGAATCGGCTGATTAAAGAAGAAATGTGATGAGCTGGATTAAAGAAGAGGTGAAGTTATGTTCGGATATAACGCAGATGCAATCGTTACACCCTGCGAACCGGGCGTGGTACGCAGAGTACTCAGCTGGTCGGATGAAATGATGATGTGCGAGATCAGCTTTGAGAAGGGGGCAAAGGGGAATTTTCACCATCATCCCCATGAACAGATTACTTATGTGGCGGAGGGAAGCTTCTCCTTCAC
>DGHP01000005.1:0-8161 GCA_002392705.1 Lachnospiraceae bacterium UBA3845
ACGCCCTCGGACTCAACCGGAGTTGCGCATATCATTGAGCATACAGTGCTCTGCGGGAGTGCAAAGTATCCTTCAAAGGATCCTTTTGTCGAGCTGGTGAAGGGTTCGATGAATACCTTCCTGAACGCCATGACTTATCCGGATAAGACCATGTATCCGGTGGCAAGCTGCAATGACCAGGATTTCCGCAATCTGATGGACGTCTATCTGGATGCGGTATTCCATCCGAATATCTACAAAAACGAGCTGATTTTCCGCCAGGAAGGCTGGAACTATCAGCTGGAGAGCGCGGAAGATGAACTCGTATACAACGGAGTTGTATACAATGAGATGAAAGGGGCTTATTCGTCTCCCGATGATGTGCTGGAACGGCAGATCATGGCTTCTCTCTTTCCTGATACGACCTATGGCGTAGATTCAGGCGGAGACCCGGAATTTATTCCGGATCTGACCTACGATGCATATCTGAATTTCCACCGGACTTACTATCACCCGGGTAATTCCTGGATCTACCTGTACGGGAAGATGGATTTTGAGGAACGGCTGGATTACCTGGACCGGGAATATCTGTCAAACTATGAAGCCGGAAGTGTTGACTCCGAGGTAAGACTGCAGAAGCGCTTTGCGGAACCTGTCGAGATCACTACCCGGTATCCGATCGGAGAAAATGATCCTCTGACGGATCATACTTATCTGACCTATAATCTTGTGATCGGCGAGAGTACGGATACCCGTCTGACGGGGGCCTGCGCGGTTCTGGAGTATGTCCTTCTGGAAGCTTCCGGAGCCCCGCTGAAGATGGCGCTTCTAGATGCCGGAATCGGAAAGGATGTCTACGGCTCTTATGATTCAGGAGTCCGGCAGCCTGTATTTTCCATCGTAGCGAAGAATGCGAATGAATCTGACAAGGAGCGCTTTCTTAAGCTGGTGAGAGAGACGCTCTCAAAGCTTGCCGATGAAGGACTGAATCCGAAGTCCCTGGAAGCTGCGATCAATTCGATGGAGTTCAAATACAGGGAAGCGGATTTCGGCGGTTATCCGAAAGGGCTCTTCTATTCGATCGATGTGCTGGATAGCTGGCTGCATCGGGAAGACCTTCCTTTTGCCTATCTGAAGCAGATCGAGGATTACAGATTTCTGCGGGAGCAGATCGGAACAGGTTATTATGAGGGGCTGATCCGCACATATTTTCTGGAAAATCCGCACGCTTCCTTCCTGATTTCATGCCCTGCAAAAGGGATTGTCGCAGAAGCGGAGGAAGCTGCAAGAGAAAAGCTGTCCACCTACAGGGCAGCCCTGAGCCCGGAAAAGGAAGAAGAACTGATCCGCAATACAGAGAAGCTCCGGATTTTCCAGGAGGCCCCTTCCACGCAGGAGGAGCTGGAGAAGATCCCGATGCTGGAGAGAAAAGATCTGCAGCGGCAGGTCCGGCCTTTTAAAAACCATGAATATGAGAAGAAGGGCGTGAAGCTGCTTCATCATGCCTATGAGACAAACGGGATCGCGTATATCACCCTGCTACTGGATGCTTCAGCTGTCCCGCAGGAGGAATATCCTTATCTCGGGATACTGAAGAATGTTCTCGGGGAGGTGGATACGGAGCATTACAGCTATGATGACCTTTCGACAGAGATAAACCGCAGGACGGGCGGTATCGTGCCGGGGATCAGCATTTTCCCGAATCCGGATGATGCGAAACGCATGAAAGCTGCGCTGGGCCTGAGAATATCAGTCCTGCCCGGAGAGATTGCTTTTGCCTTTGAGATCGCGAGAGACATTCTTTTCAGCTCAAAACTCAGGGATGAGAAGAGACTGCGCGAGATTCTCCAGAAGCTGAAATCCAGGACCTATGCGCATCTGACCTCCGCAGGACATTCGACCGCCGCGGGCCGCGCGCTGAGCAGCTTTTCGGCAGAGAACCTCTTCTCCGACTCGATCGGAGGAGTGGCCTTTTATCAGACCGTCGCATCCTTTGAAGAAGCTTTCGAGGAAAAGAAGGAAGAGCTGGCTGAGAAGCTTGAAACGGTTCTTGAAAGGCTTCTGAAAAAAGAAAACTTTCTGGTAAGCTATACGGGAGATGAGCAGTACCTGGATGAGATACTGGACAGGGCGGCAGTTCTTTCTGAGAAGCTCACGGACGGAGATTCCGGAAAGACAGAGCGGATTGCCTGGATTCAGGATCTTCGCTATACGGTCAGACGGGAGGGGTTCCTGAATCCTTCCAAGGTCCAGTATGTGGCCCAGGCCGGGACTTTCTCCGGTTCAGGTCTCAGCTATACAGGCGCGCTGGCGGTCCTGAAGGTCATACTCGACTACGAGTATCTCTGGACAAACCTGCGTGTGGTGGGAGGCGCTTACGGGTGCGGTTCATCCTTCGGCAGGAACGGAAGCTCCGTATTCTATTCCTACAGGGATCCGCATCTGAAGAATACGCTGAAGGTGATCAGCGGCATCGCGGATTATGTGAAGAATTTCTCTGTGGATGAACGGGATATGACCAAGTATGTGATCGGAACGGTTTCCGGTTTTGACACGCCTCTGACGCCGAGGACGGCCGGAATCAGATCGCTCTCCGCCTGGATTACAGAGATGGATTCTGAACGGGTTCAGAAAGAGCGCGACCAGGTTCTTGACGTGACCGTGGATGACATCCGCGCACTGGAACCTTACCTGGAGGAGATCCTGAAAAACAGCACCGTATGCGCGGTCGGAAGCGAAGAGAAGTTAAACAGCGAGAAAGAACTCTTTGAAAGCGTGCTTCCGCTTTGACATTCCGTCTGCCATTTCCCGACATAATAACCATGGGGCATTATGAACGACGCGAGGTTCAGAAGTCCAGTCGTCAAAATTATTTGCGCATTTTTTCAAATCATACTTTTAACGGGCACATCATCCAATCAATTGCTGCCGGACAGGCTGCCTGAAGAGGAGATAAGATGACAAAGAACAGTTTTAAATCCGGTTTTGTCGGGATCGTGGGCCGGCCGAATGTAGGGAAATCCACTCTGATGAACCATCTGATCGGACAGAAGATCGCAATCACCTCAGGGAAGCCGCAGACGACCAGGAACCGGATCCAGACAGTCTACACGGATGAGAGCTGCCAGATTATATTCCTGGATACGCCCGGGATCCACAGGGCGAAGAACCGCCTGGGCGAATATATGGATGAAGTTGCCCTCACGGTCCTGTCCGAGGTGGATCTGATTCTGTGGCTGGTAGAGCCAAGCGATTTCAGCGGAGAGGGCGAGAAATATATTGCCCGCCAGCTGAAGCTTGCCCGGAAACCGGTGATTCTTGTCATGAACAAGATCGATACCGTGGACCGTAAGGAACTTCCGCGCTTTATGGAACTTTACCGGAAGCTCTATCCCTTCGATGAAATCGTGCCGGTATCCGCTTTGAGAAATGTAAACACCGACAATGTGCTGGAAGCTGTGAAAGCCCGTCTTCCGGAAGGCTATCCTTTCTATGATGAGGATACCGTGACTGATCAGACGATGCGTCAGATCGCCGGGGAGATTATCCGCGAGAAGGCGCTCAGATGCCTGAATGATGAGGTTCCGCACGGAATTGCGGTGGAGATCTGTTCCATGAAAGAGAGGCAGAAAAAAAAGGGATCTGCCTCAGTCGATGGCAGTGCAGAAGATCATAAATATGAAGATCCGGACACGCTCTGGGATATCGAGGCAAACCTGATCACGGAGAAGGATTCCCATAAGGGCATCATCATCGGCAGGGGCGGAAGCATGCTCAAGAAGATCGGGATCCAGGCCCGCCGCGGAATCGAGGAGATGACCGGCGCACAGGTGAACCTGAAGCTGTTTGTCAAGGTCAGGCCGGACTGGCGGGACAATCCGCAGCTGATGCGGACCCTGGGCTATGATCTGAAAAACAGGAGATGACAGGCCTGAGTGAGGCAGAACAGTCTGCCTGCAGCAAAGGCGGAGGATTAGAGTGTGAGCGTCCAGACACAGCTGACAGGGATGGTGCTGTCCGCGGCACCGTCGGGTGAATATGACAGGAGGATCGTCCTTCTGACGAAGGAGCAGGGCAAGATCTCCGCTTTTGCCCGGAGTGCCAGAAAAACCGGCAGCACGCTGCTGGCGGCCACCGTGCCGTTTACCTTCGGAACCTATTATCTGTATGAAGGCAGGGACTCCTAT
Organism: Lachnospiraceae bacterium UBA3845; assembly: GCA_002392705.1. GTDB lineage: Bacteria > Bacillota > Clostridia > Lachnospirales > Lachnospiraceae > Porcincola. Next base: position 4,167 of record DGHP01000005.1, read on the forward strand.
ACCTGTGTTTCCGCAAACGTGAAAAACTATTTCGCGAAGCTGAAGCAGGATTTTATGGGCGCATATTACGGATTCTATTTTATGGAGTTCGCGGACTACTACGGCAGGGAGAATCTGGACGCAGGAGATATGCTGAACCTCCTGTACATCTCTTTGCTTGCCCTGGAAAATGAAAAACTGCAGGACCGCCTTGTGCGCTATGCCTTCGAGGTGCGCCTGATGGTCCAGGGCGGCGAATTCCCCCAGGAAGTCACACAGGATAAAAATCTTCTTCCCGCCTCAAGATACGCCTTCTATTATATGATCACTGCGCCTCTTAACAGACTCTTCTCCTTTTCCGTCACGGATGAGGTGATGGAGGAGATTGTAAAAACGCAGGACAGGATCCGCAGAAAATACGTCGACCGGACATTCCGCTCGCTGGAGATTCTGGAAGCCGTCTCAGGATGATATCTGATGTCAGGATCGAAACTCGGGTCGGAGAAAATTATATAAACAATTCAGACATCTGCACAAGTTCTTCACGCGGAAGCCGTCAGAATTGTTTTTATATTTTTTGCGGACCACTGACGGTACATCATCTATTTTCTGTTGAAAATGGGAATTACACACGCTATAATTGACTGGATTATGCGAGAAAAAGCTGCTGATCACTGCCTGCTCCGTCAGGGAGCGTGAACAGCAGCGGGGAGGACAGAGAGAGCATGAGAAGATCGGAAATCGGCATATGCGCGGCAGCCGCGGCTGCGGCCTGTATCCTGACCGGGTGCAGTATGCTGGACCGGGTTGTGGGGGCGGACGACTGGAAAAGCTGGAAGCCGGCCATGACCACCCTGCAGGTTTACCAGGACGGAAGCCTTACAGAGACGATCATCGACACGCTCGACCAGTCCTATTACAACGCAGATGAACTGCAGGATATGGTGGCACGCTCTGTCCGCCTGTACAATGAGGAGGCGGGGACAGATGCTCTGACAGTGACGGAGTATGCTGCTTCGCAGCAGGATCTGAAACTTGTGATTCAGTATGCTTCCGGGGAGGATTACCGTTCCTACAATCAGCTTGTCTTTTTCGACGGCTCCGTTCTGGAAGCGGAGATGGAAGGCTTTCTTTTTGCCAATTCTTTCCGCAGGGTGGAGCGCGGGAAGGTCGTGCAGGAAGAGGTGCCGGATGGAGAAGCCCTGGCCCATAAGGAATACAGGGTGACAATCACCGATTCGGGCCATGCGGTGCAGGTACCCGGAAAGATCTGTTATGTCAGCGTCAACGCGGAGCCGGTGAACAGCCACGCTGCCCGGCCGCTGCCTGAAAAAACAGAAGAAAAGGCGGAAAAAGAGACGGATGAAGGGCTCGTTTTGCCGTCCAGTGCGGTCTACAGGAAACCGGAGACCGTAACAGAGACAGAGAAAAAACCGGAGATATCCGGGGAAGAGAGGGACCGCAGCTATATCTACGTCCTGTACGAGAAGGACCCGGTGGAAAATGGCGGGGACATGCTGCAGGCCCTCGTGAACAAGAAGGAGTGAGGACAGGAAGATGGAAAAAACGATGGACAAGATTGTCGCACTTGCCAAGAACCGGGGCTTTGTCTATCCGGGATCCGAGATCTACGGCGGACTGGCCAACACCTGGGATTACGGCAATCTGGGCGTGGAGCTCAAGAACAACGTCAAGAGAGCCTGGTGGCAGAAGTTTGTCCAGGAAAGCCCCTGGAACGTCGGCGTTGACTGCGCGATTCTTATGAATACCCAGACCTGGGTGGCTTCCGGACATGTAGGCGGCTTTTCGGATCCCCTTATGGACTGCCGGGAATGCCATGAGCGCTTCCGCGCGGATAAGCTGATCGAGGATTACTGCCAGGAGAAGGGTATGGCCCTTGACAAGCCGGTAGATGCCATGAGCCAGAGCGAGATGAAGGAGTTCATCGAGCAGAATGCGGTTCCCTGCCCGTCCTGCGGCAAGCATAACTTCACGGATATCCGTCAGTTCAACCTTATGTTCAAGACCTTCCAGGGCGTGACGGAGGACGCGAAGAATGTCGTTTATCTTCGCCCGGAGACCGCACAGGGCATCTTTGTGAACTTCAAGAATGTGCAGCGGACTTCCCGCAAGAAGATTCCTTTCGGAATCGGCCAGATCGGCAAGAGCTTCCGGAATGAGATCACGCCCGGGAACTTTACCTTCCGTACCCGCGAGTTCGAGCAGATGGAGCTTGAATTCTTCTGCAAACCCGGCACGGATCTGGAGTGGTTCGACTACTGGAGATCTTTCTGCAAGAACTGGCTCCTGACTCTGGGCATCAAGCCCGAAGAGCTTCGCGCGCGCGACCATGATCCGGCAGAGCTGGCCTTCTACTCAAAGGGAACGACTGACCTCGAGTTCCTCTTCCCCTTCGGCTGGGGCGAACTGTGGGGCATCGCGGACCGTACGGATTATGACCTGGGCCGTCATCAGGAGACCTCCGGCCAGGATATGAGCTATTTTGACGATACGACGAATGAGAAGTATATTCCCTATGTAATCGAGCCTTCGCTCGGCGCGGACCGTGTCGTACTTGCTTTCCTCTGCGCGGCTTATGACGAGGAAGTGCTGGACGCGGAGAAAAATGATGTGCGTACCGTGCTTCATTTCCATCCGGCCCTTGCCCCGGTCAAGATCGCTGTCCTGCCGCTGAGCAAGAAGCTGGCGGAACCGGCGGAGAAGATCTATCAGCAGCTGTCTAAGAAGTACAACTGCGAGTACGATGACCGCGGAGCGATCGGCAAGAGATACAGGAGAGAGGATGAGATCGGAACTCCCTTCTGCGTCACCTACGACTTCGATTCGGAGACGGACGGCGCGGTGACGATCCGCGACCGTGACAGCATGGAGCAGGTCCGTGTGAAGATCGAAGAACTCGATCAGTGGTTTGACGGGAAATTCTCCTTCTGATTAGGAATCCCTGCTCCTGGATATCTGGAGTGTGCGCGTCCGCTGATTTCCGGCGAGGATGCTCTCTTCTATAAAAAACAGCTTTTCGGAGCCTCTGTGCCGACCGGCGCGGATGGTGCCTGATAAGGTAAAAAAGAAACGAACCGAAAGTCCCTGCCAGGATGATGCCCCGGCAGGGATTTTTCTGCGATATCCGCGGTTTTCGCGGAAACGGACAGGGAGATGGGAATGCCCTGCCCGATCAGGAAGCCCGGAAGCGGCTGTTATGGCTGCAGGAACAGACATTTGAGTGTTCCGGGCTCCTGCCGCGGATCACAACGTTAAATAAAAGACACAGGGCTGAAGCGCATTCTGCATATAGACAAAAGGTTACGCAAATTGTATAATCAAGTAGTTAGTTAATGAGGCGGGATTCTTCCGGCCTGTTTGACTGCGCTTACAGTTTTGGCCTCCGCCGCGGAATCAGACATCTGACCGGGACAGACAGGTGCCTGATTCTGCGGCGAAGCCGCACAGAATTACGGTAACGCCCCTGACACGTTCATTCGATTCCCGGCAGCGGCGTCCGGCAGCGGAGACACTTGAAATTTTATATTCAGGAGGAAAAAGATGGCGACAAAGTACGTGTATATGTTCACGGAAGGCAATGCAAGTATGAGAAATCTGCTCGGCGGAAAAGGCGCCGGCCTTGCAGAGATGACTGGCCTCGGACTCCCTGTTCCCCAGGGTTTCACGATCACAACGGAAGCCTGCACCCGTTACTATGAGGACGGCCGCAGGATCGACGACGAGATCATGGAGCAGATCAGGGAAGGGATCGACAAGATGGAAGCGATCACCGGAAAGAAGTTCGGTGACAGGGAGAATCCGCTTCTGGTATCGGTCCGTTCCGGTGCGCGTGCATCCATGCCGGGTATGATGGACACGATTCTGAATCTTGGCCTGAATGAAGATGTAGTGAATGTTCTTGCGGAAAAGAGCGGCAACCCGAGATGGGCATGGGACTGCTATCGCAGATTCATCCAGATGTTCTCCGACGTTGTCATGGAAGTCGGCAAGAAGTA
>DGHP01000005.1:8203-9340 GCA_002392705.1 Lachnospiraceae bacterium UBA3845
GCAAGAAGTATTTCGAGCAGCTGATTGACAAGATGAAGAGCGAAAAGGGTGTTACCCTTGACGTTGAGCTGGATGCAAATGACCTGAAGAATCTTGCGAACCAGTTTAAGGCAGAGTATAAGGCAAAGCTCGGCAAAGATTTCCCGGATGATCCGAAGGAACAGCTGATCGAAGCGATCAAGGCCGTTTTCCGCTCCTGGGACAACCCGCGCGCGAACGTTTACCGCCGTGACAATGATATTCCTTACTCCTGGGGTACCGCGGTCAATGTCCAGATGATGGCATTCGGCAATATGGGTGAGACCTCCGGAACAGGTGTTGCCTTCACCAGAGATCCGGCGACCGGCGAAAAGCATCTTATGGGTGAATTCCTTCTGAACGCCCAGGGCGAAGACGTCGTTGCAGGCGTCCGCACGCCGAACAAGATTGACCAGCTGAAGGATATGATGCCGGAAGTCTATGAGCAGTTCACGCAGATCTGCCAGACTCTGGAGAATCATTATAAGGATATGCAGGATATGGAGTTCACGATCGAGGACAAACACCTGTATATGCTTCAGACCAGAAACGGAAAACGTACCGCCAAAGCGGCTCTCAAGATTGCCTGCGATCTGGTGGATGAGGGCATGATCGACGAGAAGCAGGCCGTCCTGATGATCGATCCGAGAAACCTCGACACCCTGCTGCATCCGCAGTTTGACCCGGCTTATCTGGCAAAGGCCTATCCGATCGCAAGAGGACTTCCGGCTTCTCCGGGTGCCGCCTGCGGACAGATTGTATTTACGGCCGATGACGCGAAGGCCTGGAAGGCAAAGGGCAAGAAGGTTGTCCTGGTTCGTCTTGAGACCAGCCCGGAAGATATCGAGGGCATGAAGAGCTCCCAGGGTATCATCACGGTACGCGGCGGTATGACCAGCCACGCTGCAGTCGTTGCCCGCGGCATGGGCGCCTGCTGTGTATCCGGCGTTTCCGCCATTGAGATGGATGAAGAAAACAAGTGCTTCACGATCGCAGGAAAGACCTTCCATGAAGGCGACTGGATCTCCGCTGACGGCTCCACCGGCAACATCTATGACGGTGTGATCTCCACCGTGGAAGCGAAGATCGCCGGTGAGTTCGGCCGCATCATGGGCTGGG
>DGHP01000010.1 GCA_002392705.1 Lachnospiraceae bacterium UBA3845
ACCTGGGCGCCGTCCTTGTAGGTCAGCTCGTCCGGCAGATGGATCAGATCCTTCTCATCGCAAAGAATGTAGGGAGCCATGCCGCCGTTTCGCTGCCAGCCGTAAGCCTGTCTGAATTTCGGATTGGAGCACGCGATCATGTAGCCCATACGGCAGTTGTAGCAAACGCCGCAGCCGGAGATATGGTAGACGATGACACGGTCGCCTGTCTTGAATTCCTTCAGGCCCGGACCTTCCTGTACGATCACGCCGCAGGGCTCGTGGCCGGCAACCATGCCGGGGATATAACCTTCCGCGCCTTTTCCGGTATGCTCTCTGTAGATCGCACGGATATCGGAACCGCAGATCGTACTTGCCTTCGTCTGTACAAGCACCTGGCCGAAGCCCGGCGTCGGCACCTCAAATTCCTTCATTTCCACGGTGCTGTTTCCCGGAAGCGTAGCTCCGATCATGCTCTTCGGGATAATTTTCTTGAAATCCGCCATATTGTCCTCCTTCTTTCATTCATATATTAAGTGCTTCCTGATTCTCTCTTTTTATCTCTTTTTCCCCCCTATTGCGGGAGCATTTTCTAGGGTTATTAGCAAGTACCGTGATCAGGCAGCTGACGGAGAAACAGCTGTCAGCCTCTGCTCTGACGATGACTTCGCTGCCAGAATATTCAGCAGTCTGTACAGTCCACAATTACGCCGTCCTCATCCCACAGGTCATGCCAGTCTCTGGCACCTTCCCACAGGAAGACCTGTCCTTTCACCAGCCGGTTGCCCCGCTCCAGCGTCGCGATCACTGCCATCTCCTCATCCGTCAGCTTTTCCGTGACGGCAGCCTGCAGATTCGCCTCATAATTGTGAATGGAGAAAGGAATCGGCAGTACGCCGCGGCCCAGCGCCCATTTCAGGCAGATAATCGCGGGATGTACCCCGTGTGCCCGGGCAATCTCCTGTAATTCAGGCATCTGCATATCCGCAATGTCATCCGGCTCAATATCACGCTCCGGGCGCCTCGGTGAACCCAGCGGCATATAACCGATCGGGAGGATGCTGTGCGCATTCAGGTATTCAAGCAGATCCTGCTGCTGGAAGCAGGGATGCATCTCCGACTCGCAGGCGGCCGGCCTGATGCGCAGCTGATCCAGAACAGCATTCAGTTTCGGGATCGTCATGTTGGAAATTCCGATATGACGGACAAGTCCTTTGTCAACCAGCGCCTCGATCTGACGGTAGGTATCCAGGAATTCCGCGGCCGAAAACGGCCTGGAATCCGGATTTCTTGAATTCACATCACAGAACGGAGCATGATAATTCGGGAAGGGCCAGTGGATAAAGAGCATATCCAGATAATCGCAGTTAAGATCCGCTATGCTCTTCAGGCAGGACTTCTCCACATCCCGGTGCATGTCATTCCATACTTTCGTCATAATGAAAAGATCTTCCCGCTTCACTATGCCTTCATCAAAAGCTGCGCGGAATACCTTTCCGATCTGTTCTTCATTACCGTAACAGGCAGCGCAGTCGAACAGCCTGTATCCGGCCCGGATCCCTCCCGCTACCGCCTCCGCCACTTCATCGGGACTGACTCTGTCAGAGCCAAAGGTCCCCATCCCCAGGCAGGGGATTGTGCCTCCGTCGCCCAGCTGCATCACCGGTACTGTTTTCGGATCTGTCATCATGCATCCTCCTTTATATCTTCAGATATTTCGTATCAGGTCTCAGCCTGTCATTCATATCCGGCTCTCGTATAATTCCGCTCATCCTGCCGCCTGTCATACCTTAACAATTCTGAAAATGAAATCTCTTTTCAGTTCCCGGCTGGCAGAATCGTTTCTAAATCCTTGCAATCGACTCTCCTTCCACAATCCTGGCAGGCAGAATCCGTTCTCCCTCCGGCAGTTCCGCAGAAGACTCTTCCCCGGAAAAGCCATTTTTTCCATTGTCCTGGCGCTCCCCTTTTTCCAGCTTCTTTAGAAGAAGCTCCGCCGCGCTGTCCGCCAGTTCTCTCAGCGGCTGTACCACCAGCGTAAGCCGGGGATTGGAGAGGTTCGAGATGATCAGATCGTCGAAACCGATCAGAGAAACATCCGACGGACACTCGAACGGAGATTCATTCAGCGCCATCACCGCGCCGAGAATAATCTCAAAATTGCCCATGAAAACCGCTGTCGGGGGCTCTTCCAGCTTCAGCAGCTCCTGCATGCTTTTATAGCCATGCTCGATGCTGTGAGGCCCAAGCTTTATGTACTGCGGCGGAACGCTGATCTTTTTCTCTTCCAGCAGTTTCAGATATCCGTCCAGACGTTCCTTACCTGTGATCTCCAGATCGGAACCAATGATGGCGATTCTGCGGTGGCCGTAATCATACAGCTTTTCAACCGCCTGATAACTGGATGCCGTGTTGTTAACCTTTACACAATCGATCCCGGAACCTTTCAGGGAGCGGTCCATCAGAACAAGCGGGATTCCGGCGTTCCGCGCAGGTTGCAGGAAAGCGGCCGTCTGACCCGCCGGAATCACAATCATCCCGTCAACTTTTTTGCTGAGCAGGAAACGCACATTCTCCGTTTCAAGCTCCGGGTCATTCTGAGAGTCGCAGATCATCGGGGCGTATCCGGCTCTGCGGAAATTTTCCCCAAGATACTTGAGCAGCGTACAGGTGAAAACGTTCGCGATATCAAATACCACCACGCCGATCACTTTGCTCCTGCTGGTCACAAGCCCCCTTGCCATCTCATTTACTTCATAATGCAGTTCGCTGATTGCTTTCTCTATCTTCGCTCTGTTTTCCGGGCGCAGATTGCCGCCGTTCAGATATTTGGATATCGTCGCAAGCGATAAGCCCGTTAATTCTTTTATGTCCTTGATTGTGGCAGCCAAAGCAGCCCTCCTTACCATGATGTCAAGCGTAGTCAGAGAAACAGTCTGCCTATTCTATTTTCAACAAAAGCCGCAAAAGCGAAACGTTTCGCTTTGTTCACATTATTGATCAGCTCATGCGCTTTGTCAATTACTTTTTCTAAAAATCACGAATTAATATTCTCCTCCATGCAGGAGCAAATCTTATTGACTTTCTCTGAATTGGATTTATATTTATTTCAGTCAGAACAGCTTCAATTCAGAAACAGAAGGAAATCGTTATGTCTGAGAATAAGAATACTTACAGGCTTCTGGTAATCAATCCGGGTTCCACTTCTACCAAAGTGAGCATCTTCGATGATGAGAAAGAACTCTTTGAGAAGAGTATTTTTCATGATGCCCCGGTCCTGCTGCGTTATCCGCAGGTGAATGACCAGCTTCCGTTCCGCTATGAGATTGTCATGAAGGTGCTGAAGGACGAGCACATCCAGCCGCATACAATTGACGCTTTTGTGGGACGCGGCGGAAGCGCGTATTCACAGAAGGGCGGCGTGATCGCGATCGACCAGCAGCTTTACGATGACACAAAAGCTGCCGTCGGAGGCAGTGACCACCCTGCCAAGCTCGGCGTCATGCTTGCCTGGAAATTCGCGCAGCAATTCGGAAAGCCGGCCTATACGCTCAATCCGACGAATGTGGATGAATACTGTGACTATGCAAGGCTGACCGGTATCAAAGGCGTATACCGCGCTTCCCATTCGCATGTCCTGAACCAGAAGGCGGTCGCGGAATACCACGCGGAGTCTCTGGGCGGTCGCTATGAAGATTATAATTTTATTGTCGCCCATATCGATGGCGGCATCACGGTGAGCGCCCATGATCACGGGCGGATGATCGACGGGAATATGGGAGCGGACGGGGAAGGCGCATTTACCCCGACCCGGATCGGCAGCGTACCGGTCCTGGCTCTTCTGGATTACATTGATCAGCATTCCGTGGACGAAGTCCGGCTGATGTGCGCGCGTTCCGGCGGCTTTGTCAGCCTCTTCGGAACCTCGAATTCTGATATCATCCACGACCACGTCGCCAAGGGTGACCCCAAGGCCAGCCTGGTCTGGAATACAATGATCTATCAGGTCAGCAAAATGATCGGCGAGATGAGCGCGGTCCTGTGCGGAAAAGTGGACGCCATTCTCCTGACCGGAGGCCTTATGCGTTTTGAGGACGTTAAGGAAGGGATCCGGAAGCACTGCGGCTGGATCGCCCCGATCTCGATCTATCCGGGGGAGATGGAACAGAAAGCCCTGGCCCTCTCTGCTCTGAAGGTCCTGCGCGGCCAGGCTGAAGCGCGCGCCTATACCGGAAAACCCATCTGGAACGGTTTTCCGGGGATTACTTTTGATTAAACGTTCGATAAAAATTCAAACACACCCGGAAGAGCTCAGACAGTGGACTGGAAGGAAAAAACATGAGTATCATAGATGAGATTAAAAAGAAGGCGCACGCTTCCATAAAGCGGATCGTGCTCCCGGAAGGCGATGAGCCCCGCACCATCCGGGC
>DGHP01000021.1 GCA_002392705.1 Lachnospiraceae bacterium UBA3845
CCCGTTCCGGCGTCGCCTTCCGGCGGAGCCAGCACGGTTCCGGCCTCCAGTTCACCGCTCGGATCAAGGAGCAGCGCTCCTTCTTTCGTCAGGATGCCTGCGGTCTCCCCTGCCACAAGTACTTTCGGGAGGATCTCCTTAAGCTTCCAGGGATAGTGCTTATCCGCGACAAGACTGTCAAACTTTTCAATCATCCCCGCGTCAAAGTCTTTCGTCGCCGGATCGATCGGGAACATGCCCGCCGCGTCGCCGACGCCGATCACTTTGTTCCCGGTCAGGGCCCATGTGACATAGCCGGAAAGGGTTGTGAAGAAGTCTACGTCCTTCACATGATCCATGTCTTCCAGAATGCACTGGTACAGATGCGAGGTACTCCAGCGCATCGGCATGTTGAAGTTGAAGAGCTCCGTGAGCTTTGCAGCGGCTTCGCCCGTGTTGGTATTGCGCCAGGTGCGGAAGGGAATCAGAAGCCTGCCCTCTTTGTCAAATGCCATATAGCCGTGCATCATGGCGGAGAAACCGGCGGCGGCAAGTTTTGTGAGCTTCACGGAATACTGCTTTTCCACATCGGCTTTCAGGTCAGCGTAGCAGTCCTTCAGCCCCGTCCAGACGTCCTCCAGTGAATAAGTCCATAAACCGTCCACAAGCCTGTTCTCCCAGTCGTGGGAACCCTGGGCGATCACCTTGTGCTCCGGGTCGATCAGGACTGCCTTGATTCTTGTAGATCCCAGTTCGATGCCGAGGCAGGCACGGCCGCTGCTTATAACTTCTTTCGCGTTCATTCCCATTTTCTTTCCTCCATCCTGGAACTTTATCCGCTCTGTTCTGCTGAAGCGCAGGAAAAACCATACCAGTTATTTTAGTATACTGGGGCAGATTCGTCAATCGGCGTATTTCCTTAAGATCGCTGCAGCCTGATGTGCGGAGGGCTGTGAGAAGCACCCCGGATGCCGTGAATCGGAGCAGCTGCGGAGGATATTATTTGTGGTAGGGCTCGTGATGGAGGATGCGGAAGGACCGGTAGATCTGCTCCAGAAGGATCACCCGCATCAGCTGATGGGGAAAGGTCATGTCGGAGAAGGACAGCTTCAGGTCCGCCCTCTTCAGGACCTGCTCCGACAGGCCCAGAGAGCCGCCGATCAGGAAGAGAATATGGCTGCAGCCGGATACCGCAAGGGAATCGATCTTTGCCGAGAGTTGGACGGAATTCATCTTCTTCCCTTCGATGGCGAGCGCGATCACACAGCTCCCCGCGCCGCTGTTTGAGTCGATGTATTTCAGAAGGCGCCTGCCCTCCGTATCGAGAATCTGCGCCTCCAGTGCCGGCGAGGCATTATCCGGCGTGGCTTCATCCGCCATCTCCCGGATCTGGAGACTGCAGTATCTGGACAGGCGCTTTGTGTATTCCGCAATTGCTTCGTTCCAGTACCTTTCCTTGATTTTTCCAACGCAGAGAATGGTTATTTTCATACAAATCTCCAGTCCGGCGCCGCCTGCCGGCAGAATATGGAAGCACAATCTGCCCCTGGCCGGATCGCTGCTGCGGGGCCGGAAAAGGCTGCCGTAGTCACGGCAGCCTCCGCTTTTCTTATATAATTCGTGCTGTTATATAATCCCTGTTTTCCTTAAGTCAGGCTTCCTTAGCTTTGATATAGGCGTCGATTCCGGCGGCAGCCTTCTTGCCCGCGCCCATAGCCAGGATAACAGTGGCAGCGCCGGTGACGGCGTCGCCGCCCGCATATACGCCGTCAAGACTGGTTGCGCCGGTCTCTTCGTCAGCGATGATGCAGAGCTTTCTGTTGACGTCCAGACCGTAGGTCGTGGAGGAGATCAGCGGATTCGGCCTTGTGCCGAGGGACATGATAACCGTATCGCATTCGATCTCAAATTCGGAACCTTCCACCGGTACGGGACGGCGTCTTCCGGAAGCATCCGGCTCGCCCAGCTCCATGCGGATGCAGGTGATGCCGCGCACATTGTCATTTTCATCCGCCAGGATCTCAGTCGGATTAGTCAGAAGGTCAAAGATGATGCCCTCTTCCTTCGCGTGGTGGACTTCCTCCGCTCTTGCCGGAAGCTCGGCCTCGGACCGTCTGTAAACGATGTGAACCTCAGCACCCAGGCGGAGGGAGGTTCTGGCAGCGTCCATGGCAACGTTTCCGCCGCCGACGACTACTACCTTCTTCCCGCATTCGATCGGGGTGTCGTAGTCCTCTCTGTAGGCTTTCATCAGATTGTTCCGGGTTAGGAATTCATTGGCGGAAAAGACACCTTTCGCCTGCTCGCCCGGGATCCCCATGAACATGGGAAGTCCGGCGCCGGACCCGATAAAGACTGCTTCGAAGCCTTCCTTTGTCAGAAGCTCCTCGATCGTAACGGAACGGCCGACGATCACATTGGTCTCGATCTTTACGCCGAGAGATTTGACATTATCCACTTCCTTCTCGACAACCTTGTCCTTGGGAAGACGGAATTCCGGGATACCATAAACAAGAACGCCGCCTGCCTTATGGAGGGCTTCGAAGATTGTGACATCATAGCCGATCTTCGCAAGATCCCCGGCGCAGGTAAGACCTGCCGGGCCTGCTCCGATGATCGCAACCTTATGGCCGTTCTTCTGCGCGGCACCCTGCGGTCTGATACCGTTCTCCTTTGCCCAGTCGGCGACAAAGCGCTCCAGCTTGCCGATCGAGACGCTCTCGCCCTTGATTCCGCGGATGCATCTGCCCTCGCACTGGGTCTCCTGCGGGCATACGCGGCCGCAGACTGCCGGGAGGGAGGAGGATTCGGATATTACATTGTATGCTTTCTCAAAATCTCTGGTCTTTACCGCGCCGATAAATTCCGGAATATTGATATTGACCGGGCAGCCTCCGACGCACTTCGCATTCTTGCAGTGCAGGCAGCGCAGGGACTCTTCCACAGCTTCTTCTTCATTATAACCCAGGCACACTTCCTCGAAATTCGAGGCGCGAACCTTCGGATCCTGCTCTCTTACAGGGACTTTTTTCATCATATTGTCTGCCATTACTTGTCACCTCCGCATTCTCCGCATCCGCCGTGATGTGTCTTTCCTTCTTTGTAGGCAAGAAGCGCTTCGCCTTCCTTCGTGCGATACAGGGTCTGTCTCTTCATGGCAAGGTCAAAGTCGACCAGATGTCCGTCGAATTCCGGCCCGTCCACGCAGGCGAATTTAACTTCATCCCCGACCATAAGACGGCAGGCTCCGCACATGCCGGTTCCGTCCACCATGATGGGATTCATGGATACAATCGTTCTGATCCCGTACTTTTTCGTGGTAAGGCAGCAGAATTTCATCATGATCATCGGGCCGATGGCGATGCAGTAGTCATAGCTGTGCCCTTCCGCGATCAGATCCTCCAGACATTTTGTAACCATGCCGCTGCGGCCGTAGGAGCCGTCGTCCGTCGTCACATAGACGTTGGCCACCTCGCTCATCTTATCTTCCAGAATGACCAGGTCCTTCGTCTTGGCGCCGATGATGACATCGCAGGAGATGCCGTTCTCATGCAGCCATTTGGCCTGCGGATATACCGGAGCTGTGCCTACGCCGCCCGCGATAAAGATTATATGCAGCTTTTTCAGCTCTTCCAGGGACATCTCACACAGGTCAGAAGGTCTTCCCAGAGGCCCGACGAAATCCTCAAACGAATCTCCCGCCTTGCAGTCGAGATACTTTGTTGTGCTGACACCGATCGGCTGGAAGACAATCTCAATCGTTCCCTTCTCACGGTCATAGTCTGTGATTGTGAGAGGAATTCTCTCAGCTGTCTCATCCAGCTTGGCGATAATAAACTGGCCGGGCATGCAGCGCGCTGCAACACGGGGTGCCTCCACGATCATCTCGTAGATGTTGCCGGCGAGGTTTTTCGCTTCCAGAATTTTATACATGGTGTTATAACCTCCATACCATTGTGACTGATCGTTACTATTCACGGCCTTCCACACATCAGGCCTCAGACCATCCCGCATATTATATGACCGGGATGGGCGAATTTCAAGGATTCATGGCAAAAACGTAACGGAAATATAGTACAGGCACGGCGAGCCGGAATCTGATTCCAAAATGGCTGTGAATCGTAACTGCTATTGTTAAATATTTATTCAGTTTTCCTCCAGATAATTTTCAAACTGCTCCGCACTCATGATGACTTTCCTGGGCTTGGTCCCTTCATCAGGCCCAACCACTCCGGCATCGGAAAGCTGGTCCATGATGCGGGCGGCGCGGTTGAAACCGATCTTGAACCAGCGCTGCAGCATACCGATGGAAGCCTTATCCTTCTGGATAATGAATCTGCCGGCCTCCGCGAAGAGTTCATCGACATCATCGCCCCCGCCAGAAGATGAAAGAATGCTGCTGGCCGCTTTCTGGACTTCAGCCATCCGCTTTTTCATGGTTTCCGAGCCTGCGGGGGATTCCGTATCGACCCGGATCGCCTCAACCACTTCCTGGATTTCTTCATCCGAGACGAAAGCGCCCTGCACGCGGACCGGTTTCTTGTAAGTCTGCGGCGCGAAGAGCATGTCGCCGTTGCCCAGCAGCTTCTCGGCGCCGTTCATGTCCAGGATGGTTCTGGAATCGGTACCGGAGGATACGGAAAAAGCAATCCTGGACGGAATATTTGCCTTGATCAGACCTGTAATGACGTCAACGGAAGGACGCTGGGTCGCGATGACAAGATGGATGCCGCAGGCTCTGGCAAGCTGCGCCAGACGGCAGATCGCGTCCTCCACTTCATTGCCGGACACCATCATCAGATCCGCCAGCTCGTCCACGATGATGACGATCTGCGGCATTTTCTTCGGTGCGTCCGAAAGACCCGCCTCCCGGAGGCTTTCCGCCTTGGCATTGTATCCCGCCAGATTCCGGACGCCGACCTCAGCAAACATCTGGTAGCGCCGGGTCATCTCCGCGACGCCCCAGTTCAGGGCTCCCGCAGCCTTCTTCGGGTCGGTCACAACCGGAATGTAGAGGTGGGGAATTCCGTTATAAACCGAAAGCTCCACGACCTTCGGGTCGATCATGATCATTTTCACATCCGACGGATCGGCGTTGTAGATGATCGACATGACCAGGGTGTTGATGAAGACGGATTTTCCGGAACCGGTTGCCCCGGCGATCAGCAGATGCGGCATCTTGGCAATATCCGATACCACGATCCGCCCGGCGATATCCTTTCCGACCACATAGGCGAGTTTTTTGCCGTGGAAGGAGCGGAATTCCTGCGAATCGATCAGTTCACGCAGATAGACCATCGAGGTTTCCCTGTTGGGGATCTCGATGCCGACCGCCGCTTTCCCCGGGATCGGCGCTTCGATCCGGATATCGGCTGCCGCCATGTTCAGTTTGATATCATCCGCAAGTCCTGTTATCTTTGAAACCTTTGTGCCCAGCTCGGGCATCAGCTCGTAGCGGGTTACGCTTGGGCCGCAGGAGATATTGGTCACCTTCGCACGGACACCGAACATGTCAAGCACTTTTACCAGCCTGGTTGCTGTATCACGCAGCTCTTCATCCGACATGCCGCCGCGGTCTCTGGGCGGCTTATTCAGAAGATCCAGTGAGGGGAACTCATAGGCGATCTCATCCTCCTCCGACTCATTTTCGGCGATCTCCCGGGAGACATTCTCCAGCTCCTGTGCGGTCTCCTTCTTTGAAAGGCCCGCCCCGCCCTCTTTCTCGGCTTTTTGGCCGGATACCTTCTGTGCTTTCTCCGTTTTTTCCGCGGACTGCTTCCGTTCTTTCTCCGCCTTTTTCCGCTGCTGTGAAACGCCCGCGCCGCGGATGTCTTCAGCCGTTACGCCCGCCGCATCTTCAGAATCCTCAGGCGCTTCCTCTTCCGGGGAGACGCCGCCGCTCATGCCGCGCTGGATGACAAGATCCGGGGCCAGGGCATCTTCCGGGCTGCCGGACGAATCCGGGCCTGCAGCTGATTCCTGCTTTCCGGCCGAAGCTGTCCGCGCTCTCTTCCGGGAAGCATGGTCTGTCCCCTTCAGGGAGCTCTCTTCCTGATCCATTACAAAACTGCCATCCCTGCGCACCACGGTAAACGGGTCCTCTGCGGCAGTTTCCCTGCTGTCATCCGGAAGGCCTGCCTGTTCCTGCCCGTTATCCTGCACAAATATAACGTCCGCGGGCGAAAGGCTTTTCTTCTTTTCCGGCCGTTTCCGCTCCTGCTTTCCGCCGAAAAGGTCTGTCGTAAAGAGCGGCTTTTCGTTCCTTTCCGCTTCTTCTGACCCGCCGGCAGGGCTGTCTTTTCGCAGAACCGAGAAAAAGACCGGCGATACCGTGATATCCTCCGCTTCCTCCGCCTTTTTCTGCGCTTTAACTGCCTGCCCGGCCTCCATTCTGGCCCTGCGGATCTCACGCTCCACTTCCCTGCGCTCTCTCTTCTCTTCCCTCAGTTCCGCACTCCTGGCACGGTGCTGCTGGTAGGCCCCCCTGCTTCTGCGCCCGGTATCAACAAAAAGGGATTTCTGTGTGAGCAGGGCGCCCAGGATAAAGAGGGCGATGAACAGAACGATGTAAGTCCCGATTATCCCGACCGTAGGGCAGAAAAACATGACAAGCGCGCCGCCGACGGCTCCGCCGCCGCTGTGGTAGGCTTTTCCGACATCAAAGTATTCTTTGAGTGAATGTGCCTCCGTATTCGGGATCAGCAAAAGCTGGAGAATCCCGCAGGCAGTCAGATACAGGCCCGCAGCGGAAAGACTGCGGATCAGAGCGATCCTGCTCCCCCGGTTGATCATCAGAAAGAGGGTCAGGAAAAAGATCAGGAAAGGGAAGACATAGGCGCAGCTTCCGAAGAGGCCGAACAGAAAGTCCGAAAACGCCCTGCCCAGTTTCCCGCCGTAGCCGATCAGGCTGATAAAAATAAGAACAGCAAATGCAAGCAGAAGCCAGCAGAAGACCTCTGTCCCCATAAGAGGATTTCCCGCCTTTGCAGAAGCTGCCCGGGCAGAGGAAGAAGTTCTCTTCGCCGTATTCTGTTTTGCTTTTTTGCTGTTCCCGCTTCCCGTACCGCTTCTGCGCGTGGTCTTTTTCCGGGCGGAAGCAGTCTTTGAAGACGTGCTCCGCCCTGAGGACGCGCGCGCTGAAGCAGACGCAGTTTTTTTCTTTGCCATCTGTAACCCCTTATCTTATAACCCCTTATCAGTAAAATGCAGCCGCGCTTTATGCCTGCAGCAGGCAGACAGGAAATGCAGCCGCATCATACCGCGTTTCCGGCCGCCTTAAGACAGCCTGAAGCGCGGGCAGTGCTTATTATTTCAGAAAAAAATGACCCGCGATGGCCAGAATGCCCACCGCAAAGCAGTAATAGCCAAAATAACGCATCTTTCTGTTCCGGACGATCTGCAGCAGGAAGCGGATCGAGATATAACCCACAACCGCAGCGGTAATCATGCCTGCCGCGTAGCTCCCGATCATGGCACCCGTCAGAGTCTCTGAACCGATGTCGCTGATCTCCAGAAGCGCCGCCCCCAGAATGGCCGGAATGGAAAGAATGAAGGAATACTTGACCGCAAACTTCCGGTCCAGGCCGCAGAAGGTGCAGGCTGAGATCGAGGTCCCGGAGCGGGAGAGCCCCGGAAGGGTCGCGAATCCCTGCGCGACGCCGATCAGGATGCCCTCTCCCCAGCTGACATCCTTCGGAATCTTCCAGCAGTTCTGTACCCGGTCCGAAAGAAAGAGCAGGACTCCCGTGATCAGCAGACAGATGCCGGGAACAATCAGGGTTCCGGAAGCGTCCCGGATGAGTTTTTCACCGGCAAAGCCGATAATCGCGGTCGGAATCGTGGATACAATGATGAGGACAACAAACTTGCGGTAATTGGTCCGGATAATATGCCTGTAGGAGGGCTCCTCCTTTCCCTTTTTCAGGAAAGCCCGGAAATTAAAGATCAGATCAGCCGCCATATGGACAGCCTCCACGATCAGCTTGCAGATATCTTTCCAGTAGACGAGAATAACTACAAGCAGGGTTCCTATGTGCAGGAGCACATCGAAGAGGACGCTGTTGCCTGTATCAATGTGGAAAATATTCTGGAATATTGTCAGGTGCCCGGAACTGGATACGGGAAGAAACTCTGTGAGTCCCTGAACCAGTCCGAGGAATACAGCCTGTAAAACGGACATAATATATACCTCTGTTTTCTGATTACTATAAAGCGTCGAAGATGCGGCATACGTGCGCGGCACGGATGGTCTTCTTGTGACAGCAACTTCTTTCAGGATAAAAACACTGCGGGAGGGCCGGCCTCCCGCTGCAGTCTGAACCCCTCCCCATGCAGAAACGCGCCGGCGTCCCTGCCGGGCTGCCGGCGGAAGGACGCTATGTCACATCGTCTTTACGTTCGGATACAGATAGAAATATCGTTCTTTGAGCTCGTGCACCATCTCTTCATAGCGGACCCTGCACTCTTCCATCCTTCCGTCCTCTATCATGCGGATGCAGGGGCTGATATAGCTCTCCCAGATCCGGTGGTAGATGGCGGACGCGTCAGGCCTTTTTGAAATATGCTTCACGATGGTCGGTGCGACATCATAGTAGCTGCGGATCAGCTCGCCGCCGTTCTCCAGCTTCGCCAGATAACCGTCCCGGTACTCTCTCAGCAGGTTCAGCTCATAGCAGTCATCGCTCCTGCCCAGTTCCGCGCAGGCCGCGGTTGTAATATAGCACCATTTTCTGTGGAAGCCCTGTTCGATCGTCTCAAAGGGAGCCGCGGACAGGTTCGACTTCGGAAAAGCCTCCTTCCAGGAAGCAAGAACATGATCGACGAGGGGCTTTGAAGACGCTCCCCTGTACTGCAGCAGAGCAGGAAAAACATAACCGGCCATCATCAGGGACAGATTGATACTGACCTGTTCCTTCTTCCTCTTCGGGCTCTGCTCAAGAATCTGCTGAGCGGACCGGGCCAGTGCGGACGACATATTCTCCAGCATGGTATCCGGTTCCTTTACATTCAGAAACAGATTCTCCACCGCATCAAGGGCCGGAACGATGGACCGGTAATAGTCCATGAAGTTCTGGCTGTATGAGGAGCGCGAGAAGGAGGCGAGGTATTTTTCGTATTCGCTCAAAAGGGAGGACATCCCTTCCATGGCAAGCTCATAATCATTCATAGCAGATTACCGATCTCCTCTGCCGCCCTGCATCGGGCGCGCTGTGCCGCATAAGGACCGCGCATCCCGGCTCCTGCGGCTCTGTGCGTCAGTCTTCGTCTGATTCCTGAAGGTTGGTATAGACAGCCTGTACATCGTCATCGTCGTCCAGCAGGTCCAGCGTGCGGTTCAGCTGCTTGATGTCGCCCTCGTCCGTCAGCGCCACATAAGTCTGCGGGATCATGGTGATATCGGCGGAAGCCATGCTGATTCCCTGCTCCTCCAGATTCTGGCGGACATCCGAAAAGCTGTCCGGATCGGTGAGAATCTCGTAGGAATCATCGGCCTCCTTAAAGTCCTCCGCTCCTGCTTCCAGCGCCAGCATCATGAGATCATCGGCGTCCATGTCGCACTCTTCCTTGTCGATGACGATCTGGCCCTTCTTGTCAAACATGAAGGAGACGCATCCCGGCGTTCCGATATTCCCGGAGCCTTTGGAGAAAGCGCTTCTGACATTGGCGGAAGTACGGTTGCGGTTGTCCGTCAGTGCCTCCACGATGATCGCGATGCCGCTCGGGCCGTATCCCTCGTAGGTAACCTGCTCGTAGTTGACCGCGTCCGCGTCGCCGGCTGCCTTCTTGATGCCGCGCTCGATGGTATCATTGGGCATATTGTTGGACTTTGCCTTGGCGATGACATCGCGAAGCTTTGAATTGTTGGCCGGATCCGGTCCGCCTTCCTTTACGGCGATGGCGATCTCACGGCCGATGATGGTGAAAATCTTGCCCTTGGCGGCATCATTGCGCTCTTTTTTGTGCTTGATATTGGCAAATTTTGAATGTCCTGACATAACCTATCTCCTCCTGCATGATAATAATTGCTGCGCGGCCCTGGGGCCTGCGTTTTTCTGATTTTCCGGCAGCACGATGTCCCTCAGTTCCCGGGATTCATCCGCCCGGCCTGGGCCCACTGGATCATGCTGCCCTCAAGGGACAGGATCCGGAAGCGGAAGCCGGTGTCCGTATCTTCTATGACCGCATTGCGGTCCTCCTCCCCGGGAATGTGGTTCAGCTTCGCCGTGAGATAGCCGCTGAGTGTGTCATAATTCTCCGGAAAGACAGTTCCCAGGGCTTCCCCCGCCTCCTCGGGCGAGAGCCTGCCGTTCAGTTTCCAGCTTCCTTCCGGGGCGGGAATGATCAACTTCTCCTGACGGTCATATTCGTCAAATATATTGCCTACGATCTCCTCAAGAATATCCTCCATCGTCACCAGACCGGAGGTCTCCCCGTACTCGTCAACCACAATGGCCATCTGGACCTGCGTCTGCTGCATACTGCGGAAGAGGTCATCGATCCTGCGGGTCTGGGGAATAAACTTCACTTCCCTGAGAAGATCCGGAATATCTTTTATGTACCAGATGTTATAAGTCTCCTGCATATGGAAACGCATGGCGTCCTTCATATACAGAGCTCCTATGATATTGTCAATGTTTTCCTCATATACCGGAAAGCGGGAATTCGGAGCGTCAGCCATAAAGCGGATGGCGTCATCCAGTCTGGTGCTTCCCTCGATCGCGGTGATCTGTGACCTGTGGGTCATGATATCCTGAGCCTGTTTGTCATCAAACTCAAAGATATTCTGGATCATCTCCGCCTCATCCTCATCCAGGACGCCCTGTTCATGTCCCTCATTGACCATGGAGAGGATCTCGTCTTCCGTTACCGGATCTTCCAGGCTGGCGGCATTCACGCCGAAAAGACGCGCCAGCAGAAATCCCGCCAGATTGAGCAGGGCGGTAAAAGGACTGCTCAGCGCCATCAGAAAAGAGGCGCATGGCAGAAGCCTCAGCGCAAATCCTCTCTCCCACCTGCGGGCGAGCAGATCCGGAAGCACTCTGCCCAGGACATAGAACAGTGAAACCATCACAGCCGCAGCGGCCGCTGTCCGGACAATCCCGCTGAAAAGTCCCGTAATCAGGACGGCGGAAACAACTGCCGCAAGGATCTCCCAGAACCAGAGCGAGAAGCGCATCTTTTCAGGATGCTCCTTCAGGGCAAGAATCTTCGCCTCTGCTTCTCCTTTCGCTTCGGTATCCTCCCCCAGGTCACTGTTCTGCACATTCACGCAGGCACTGCAGAAGGCCTCCAGCACAAAGACGGCTGCGAGAAGAACAATAAGTACGATCCATATCAGGGGGTCCGCACTGTCCATAACTGCTTCTCCATTCCTTTCCATGTTTGTCCGAATAAAGCTGCGCCTATGCCGCTCTCCCCGGATTCATGCAGGGCATCCTGCGGAGAGACAGATGCCGGTCCGGCTGCGCACACAAGGACAAATATATCAATTATCAGCCGGTTCGTCAACCGCCCGCCGTATCAGACCCGTCCCGCACATAGACTCTGGGTACCCGGGCAGTAATATCGCAGACAAATTCATAGGGAAAGCGCCCGCTCAGGCGTCCCAGTTCATCCACGGTAATCTCTTCCCCGCCGTCACGCCCCAGAAGCGTTACTTCATCGAATTCCTCCGCTTCGATCCCGGTCACGTCGACCATAAACTGGTCCAT
>DGHP01000098.1 GCA_002392705.1 Lachnospiraceae bacterium UBA3845
AAGACGCCCTTATGACGCGGGAAAGTTTTGAAAAGATAAAAGATCTGCTTGAGTAGAAGGCTGCTCCGGCGAAAGATCGGAAAATATCCGCGCAACGGCGGCGAAAGGCAAAATAAAAGCACTGACAGGGAATACGAAATCCGGGTCAGTGCTTTATTTGTTACAATTCACGGCCTAATTTGAAATCAGAACCTGATTCTTACGTGCAAGCACGACGAACCAGAATCCGATTTCAAACAGACCGTGAATAGTAGCCTTTATTTCTTCATATTATACAGCGTATTTTTCAAGTACTTTATCAAATTCTCTGTCGGCATCATGATGATATCTGACTGTCAGGACCTTCCTGAGGTCCATGCTCAGCACGCCCATTAGCGACTTCGCGTCAATGACGACACGGTTATAGCTTACATCTACATCGTAGCTGCATCGCTCCGCGGCCTGCACAAACAGTTCCGCATCCCTTGCTCCATTCAGCCTGATTCTTCTTTCTGACATAGTCTCCTCCCGGATTAGCAAAATTTCCCGTACAGATCACGCCCGCCTCGATGGAACTTCCATCCCGTTAATCCCTCCGATTCAGCCCATGTCTTTCCCATTTACAACCTGGCAGGGGATTCAGAAGCCCCCGGACAAGACCCTTTGTCAAGCCCGGCAGCTGCTCTTTTCCCATGCCGACGGAATTATTGCATTGATCCTTGATTTTGTCAAATAAGGAGAGTAAACGTTTCCCCTGCGGATTTTCGGCATTTTTTGCGCATGAAATGCACGCAAGCCCTTTCTTCACAGCGAGGTTGAAGCAAAAACAAAAAGAAGCGGGATCCCGCACACGGAAATGGCTGTGCAGGGCCCCGCATTTTTTCATAAAAATCAGCGAAACGACGAAATTAATTCAGTCCGCGCAGCAGCTCGACCGCATGACTGATGCCTTCCATGGAAAGTTCGGCAAATCTGCCTTCGTCCGCCATCTGCGCCCAGGAGGAATCGACCGGGATCTTTCCTGCAACCTGAAGCTGCATATCCCCGGCGACCTGATCGATGCTGCTCTTTCCGAAGATATCAATCTTCTTTCCGCAGTCCGGGCAGACCAGATAACTGTAGTTCTCGATCACGCCGAGTACCGGAACCTGCATCAGATGCGCCATGTTCACGGCCTTCGCGACGATCATACGGACAAGATCCTGCGGACTTGTGACGATAAAGACTCCGTCCACCGGGAGGGACTGAAAAACGGTAAGGGGAACGTCGCCTGTTCCGGGAGGCATATCCACGAGCAGATAATCCAGCTCGCCCCAGACGACATCCGTCCAGAACTGCTTTACCATACCCGCGATGATCGGGCCTCTCCAGACCACTGCCTGTTCCGGATCCGGTACCAGAAGATTCAGGCTCATAACCTTGATGCCGTTTTTAGTCAGTTCCGGAATAATCTGATCCTCCGCAAGCGCTTCCGCCTGTTTCGTCAGCCCGTACATCTTCGGAATGGACGGTCCTGTGATATCCGCGTCCAGAATGCCGACCCGTGCTCCGGATGCAGCCAGGGCGTTGGCTATGGAAGCTGTCACAAAGGACTTTCCTACGCCGCCTTTGCCGGAAACTACTCCGATCACATGTCTGACATTGCTGTAGGCGTTCTGGTCAGCCCGGAAAGGATTCTCTCCCGGCTGCTGTCTGCTGGGGCATCCCTCACAGCTTGACTGGCCGCAGCTTGACGCGCTGGGACATGTCTGATCTTTTTCTGCCATAATACAAACCTCCCTTTTCTTTTAAAACCCGCATCGCGCCGGATCCCGCGGCTTCTGTCACCGCCGTGCGCAGACTGGGATCTTTATGAATTCTATCTTAACCTGCCCCGCTTCACGCGGCAGTATCCCTATCTTAACATGGCAGCAGGTGCAAAACAAGTTCTCTTTGATGTGCATACCGGCTTGTGATATATTGGGTAATGGTATGTTACTATTCACGGCCTTTGAAATCGGGTTCTGGTTCGTCGTGCCTGCACGTAAGAATCAGGCAGGGGATAAATCCCGGAAAACCAGTCGAAAGGAGACCACCATGCTTCTTGCAATAGATATCGGAAATACCAACATCGTCCTGGGGGGGATCGAGGGGGAAGAGACCCTTTTCACGGAACGGCTCTCCACAGATACCGGCAAGACAGACCTGGAATACGCCCTTCTGTTTGATACCGCGCTGAGAATTCACTCTGTGGATCCTGCTTCCGTCAGCGGCGCCATCATCGGCTCAGTTGTCCCGCCCATTAATTCCATCATACAGGCTGCACTGCAGAAGGTATGTTCCGTTCAGGCGCTTATCGTCGGACCGGGGATCCGGACCGGTCTCAATATCCGCATGGACGATCCTGCTTCCGTGGGCGCTGACCTGATCGCCGGCGCGGTCGGTGCGCTGGCTTCCTATGAGCCGCCGCTGATGGTCATCGATATGGGTACTGCTACGACCCTGTGTGTTGTCGACAGCCGGAGGGACTTCATAGGCGGAATCATCATGCCGGGAATCCGGGTTTCTCTGGAATCCCTGGTATCCGAAGCTTCCATGCTCCAGGGAATCAGCCTGAAGATGCCCCGCAAAGTAATCGGCAGCAATACGGTCGACGCCATGCGCAGCGGGATCATGCTGGGCAGCGCTTCCATGCTGGACGGACTGATCGACCGGGTCTGCGATGAGCTGGGAGAAAAAGCGACGATTATCGCAACGGGCGGCTGGGCCCCGCGCGTGATCCCGTCCTGCCGGCATGAGATCATACTGGATGAGAACCTGCTTCTGAACGGTCTGCGGATGATCTATGAGCGCAACCGCCGCAGCTGAAAAACGGAGGAAAACGATATGACAGTTGAAGAAAAGCTGAGCGCCCTGCGGGCGCGCATGAAGGAAGAGGGTGTGGATGCCTTTCTGGTTCCCACGGAAGATTTCCACTGCTCGGAATATGTCGGTGACTATTTCAAATGCAGAAAATATCTGACCGGTTTTACAGGTTCGGCAGGAACCGCGCTTGTAACGGAACAGGAAGCCATGCTCTGGACAGACGGACGCTACTTTATTCAGGCTGCCCAGGAACTTGAAGGCAGCGGCATCAGACTCATGAAGGTGGGGGAACCGGGCGTGCCGGCCATCGAAGATTATCTCAGTGAACATCTGGGGAAAGACCAGGTGCTTGCTTTTGACGGCCGCTGCATGACCGCCGGAAAGGGCGAGCGTTTCAGCCGCCTGCTGGCCGTGAAAGGTGCCCGTGTAAAAGCAGACCTGGATCTGGTCGGCGATATCTGGACGGACCGGCCGGCTCTCTCCTGTGCGCCTGTCTGGGAGCTTGGCACAGAATATACAGGTCTTTCCCGCGCAGAGAAGATCCGGATGATCCGGGACGAGATGAAAAAGAACCGCTGCAGCTTCCATATCATGACCGCCCTGGATGATATCGCATGGCTTTTAAATCTGCGCGGCGATGATATTCCCTGCAATCCGGTTTTCATGAGCTATGCCGTGGTGACGGACACGGAAGTCCTGCTCTTCTCCCAGGAAGAAGCATTCAAAGGCTCCGGCGCGGATCCCTTTACCGATCCCTCCGCCTGCCCCGGACTTCTGAAGGACCGTCTGGCAGAAGACCAGGTCCGCCTGCTTCCCTACGGGGATCTGTACAGCTTCCTGAAGACCATTCCGGAGAAAAGCCGTGTTCTGCTTGATTCGACCAGCGTGAACTACACGATCTGGAACTCGATTCCGAAGACGGCCGTCAAAGTCGATAAGGCCGGTCCCGCCCTTCTTTCCAAGGCCGTCAAGACGCCCGTGGAGATGGAGAACATGCGGACCGCCCATATCCGGGACGGCGTCGCTGTGACCCGTTTCATGTACTGGCTCAAAAAAAGAATGGAAAACTATGACGCAGAAAAGGATCCGGAGACCGAGATCAGTACGGCTGAAAAACTGGAATCCTTCCGGAAGATGCAGCCCCATTATATGGGCCCCAGTTTTGATACCATCAGCTCCTGGGGATACCACGCGGCCATCGTCCATTATTCCGCAACAGAAGAGACGGATATTCCTCTGCAGAACCATTCCTTCCTTCTGGTGGATTCCGGCGGACAGTATCTGGAGGGCACGACGGACATCACCAGAACCTTCGTGCTTGGTGCCCTGACCCGGGAGGAAAAAGAATACTTCACACGGGTTCTGAGAGGGCATCTGAATCTAGCCGACTGCCGCTTTAAATACGGCTGCACCGGAACCGCCTTCGATTATGTCGCCCGCAGGCCGCTCTGGGAGATCGGAAAAGACTACAATCACGGAACCGGACATGGGGTCGGCTACTGCCTGAACGTCCATGAGGGACCCAACAGCTTCAGCTATAAGACCATGCAGGGCAGAAGAACGCCGGCTGTTTTCGAGGAGGGTATGGTAACGTCCGACGAGCCCGGCTTCTATCTGGAAGGCAAATTCGGCATCCGGCATGAAAACCTGCTCCTGTGCAGAAATGATTATGAAAATGAATACGGCCGTTTTATGAAATTCGAATACCTGACCATGGTTCCCTTCGATCTGGACGGCCTGCTCCCCGAACTGATGACAGACTACGAGATCGGACTGCTCAACAGCTATCACGCCATGGTCTTCGAAAAGATCTCCCCGTATCTGGAAGGGGACGAGCTTGAATGGCTGAAACACGCTACCCGGGCAATCTGAACGCCCTTAGGCAGCTCTGCTGCAAGATGCCCCGCCGGTGCCGGCGGGGCATTCTCTCTGTTATTATTGCTTTGGGGGTATTTCCCCTGAAGGCTCTCAATAAGCTGCTGTTTTTTATGCCGTCAGAACTCCAGCGGCCGGAAGGCCGTCGGCAGGACCGCCCTGATTTCCGGAAATTCCTCATCCAGAAGCGTCCGGAGCGGCTTCAGGTCCATATGCCGGGACAGGGGCGGAAATGCATTGTCGAAATGGCTGAGCAGGATGCTCTTCGGACGGATTCTGCCCAGTACTTCCCGGGCGCAGGCAACAAGGTCATTATTCCCCTGCCAGGGCAGAATCAGAATGTCCACGCCCTCCGGATAGACCTCATCTCTGTCCAGCGCAAGGCTTCCCAGAAGCAGGATCTCCTTCTCCTCCGCCCTGATCCTGTAAGATACGATCTCCCCCGCCTCCTTAAAAGAGCGGTTGGCCCAGACAAGGGAAGGAAGGTTCCGCGCGTAGCGCACAAGTCTGGACAGTGACAGGGAGTCGCTGAAATGGGAATACTGAAATTCTATGTGCTTTCCTTTCAGAACATCAACCTGTACGCCGCCGAGAAGGATCTCGTTTCCGGGCCTGACGCAGACCATCCGGTCTGTCTGATCTGTGAATTTCTCCATCGTTCTGCAGCACTGCTCCGTGCAGAAGACCGTCGCTTCCCCTTCTTCCAGAAGCTCCGGGACATACATCAGATGGTCAAAATGACAGTGCGTAACAAAGATGGTCTCATATTCCAGCAGATCATCAAAGGAAACAAAATTTTCCCCTCCCCTCATCTGCAGATAAGGGTCAAACAGGATTTTTTCCTTTCCGCTCTCAATGGCAAATGCTGCCGTCCCCAGCCAGGTAATTTTCATCTCCCCCGCCTCCCTGCTGCTTTCTGTCTGTGCAGACGATCCGGTCGCCGGAATGCCCGTCGTTTCTGTCTGGCAGGCGATCCGGCCGCTCCAGGTCCCGGAATGCCCGTCGTTTCTGCATCGTCCTCTTATTCCGCCGCTTTCAGCAGCGCCTTTGTGTATTCATGCTGCGGGTTTCGGTAAACCTGCTCCACCCCGCCCTTTTCCACGATCCTTCCGCCCTGCATGACCATCACTTTATTGCAGATCTGGTAGATGACATTCAGATCATGGCTGATGAACAGATAGCTCAGCCGGTAATGGTCCTTCAGATCATCCAGAAGGCGCAGGATCTGTGCCTGGATCGTAACATCCAGGGCCGATACCGGTTCATCCGCTATGACAAAGCGCGGGCGGGTGATCACTGCGGCGGCGATGCTGACGCGCTGTCTCTGACCGCCCGACAGCTCATAGGGATATCGTTTTGCATACCCCTCGCTCAGACCTACCCTGGAAAGCATCTCCAGGACAACCTTCTGCCTCTGCGCGTGATTCAGCACATGCCTGCCCGGAAGAACAAGTCCTGCTGCAAAATCCCCGGAAGATGCCACGGATCTGCTTTCGGCGGCCGGACCGGCAGAGACAGCTTCCCCGGCAGATATTTTCCTTGCCCTGAGCGCCTCCTCTAAAATCCAGCCGACCGTATGGGCCGGGTTCAGGCTGGAGAAGGGATCCTGGAAAACCATCTGGGGATATCTGGTATGATGCCGGATCTCGCCGTCCCAGTCCTTTATCATCCCCAGCACGCATCGGGCCAGAGTTGACTTGCCGCTTCCGCTCTCCCCCACCAGGCCGACGATATCCCCTTCCTCAACGGAAAAGCTCACGTCCCTGAGCACCTGGCTGCGCCGGTTCTTTCTTCCCGGCCAGGAGCCGTTTAAGCTGTAGAAGCTGTTCAGATGTGATACTTCCAGAATCGGATTTCCCATCTTCTCTCCCCTTCTGTCTGAACGTCCGCCGCGCCTTGCCCGTGCCTGCTCGCTGACGATCACACGCGGCCGCATAAGGCAGTCACAGCCTGACACATGGCAGATCCTTCCGCGGCAGCTGTTTCACCGAAATAAGACGCCGCTTTGCCGCGCCTTACAGGTTCCCGGCGTCATATCCTTCCGATTCCTCCCGGTAGAGCAGGCGCTCTCTCCCGGGAATCGCCGCGATCAGCTCCCGGGTGTAAGGGTGCTCCGGGTGCCGGAATACCCTTCTGGTTTTCCCCCGCTCGACGATGAGCCCTCTTTTCATGACGATCACATTTTCACAGAGCTTCCTGACCACGTTGAGGTCATGGCTGATAAAAAGGATCGCCATATTGTGCTTCCTGTTCAGGTCCCTTAGCAGTTCCAGAATCTGCGCCTGAACCGTCACGTCCAGGGCGGTCGTCGGTTCATCCGCGATCAGCAGCTTCGGGTTGGTGACGATGGCGGCGGCGATCATCGCCCTCTGCAGCATGCCGCCGGACAGCTCATGCGGATACTTGCGGTAGACCTTCTCCGGATCATTCAGTCCCGAGCGGGCCATGGCCTCCAGCGCTCTTTCCTTCCGCTCGGAAGCAGACAGCTTTTTCTCATGGACGACGAGGCCTTCCTCAACCTGCCTGCCGATCCGGTAGAGCGGATTGAAGCTTGTCATGGGTTCCTGAAACACAACCGTCATCTCCCGCCCGAGGATCCGGTTCAGTTCCCGCTCGCTGCAGTCAAAAATCTCATATCCGTCAAGGGTGATGCTTCCGCCCTTATCGGCCTTTCCCACCGGCAGAAGTCCGCTCAGGCACATGGCCGTAACCGTCTTGCCGCTTCCGCTCTCGCCGACCAGGCCCAGGATCTCCCCTTCTTCCATGGAAAAGGAGATTCCTCCGACCGCGAAGCGCTCCGGCCTGGCGTCATGAAAATGTACGCTCAGATCCTTCACTTCCAGAAGACTCATGGACTCCTCCTCTCTTAACGCCTACTGGCGTCTGGAGCCCTGCTGGATTCCTTCGCTCAGGAGGGAAAACGCAAGCACCAGAAGCACAACGGCAAGACCTGTCCCCAGAGCGTACCAGGGCGCGGATTTCAGGTAAGTCTGGCTGTCTTTCAGCATGGATCCGAGGCTCGCCTGCGGCGGCTGGATTCCGATTCCGA
Organism: Lachnospiraceae bacterium UBA3845; assembly: GCA_002392705.1. GTDB lineage: Bacteria > Bacillota > Clostridia > Lachnospirales > Lachnospiraceae > Porcincola. The sequence goes on from DGHP01000098.1 coordinate 7,748, forward strand.
GAAAGCTCATGCTTGCTTCCGCGAGGACCGCGTTGTTAAAGCCGATCGTTACGGAAGGCAGAAGCACGGAAAAGGTGTTCGGAAGAATGTGAAAAAAGAGAAGCCTCGGAGCCGATACCCCCATCAGCTTCGCCGAGCTGATATAATTCTGGTTCCGACAGACAACGAACTGGGTGCGGACAACGCGGGCAAAGCTGGGAATAAAGAGAATTCCCAGGGCTATGACGATGTTGCCGGCTCCGCCTCCCACAACGCTGATGATGACCAGGGCAAGCAGGATGGCCGGAAATGCGGTTATGGTATCACATACCCGCATCAGGATCTCGTCCGCGATCCCCCCGTAATATCCGCAGAGGCTTCCGATCAGGATTCCGAAAAAGCAGCCGATCAGCACCACCATAAGCGCGATCAGGAAGCTTGTTCCCGCTCCCGAGATCACCCGGGAAAAAATATCCCGCCCGAAATTGTCGGTTCCGAGAAGATGCCTGAAAGAAGGCGCTTTCATTTTTTCGGCCGCATTCATGGCCGTGGTGCTGTAAGGCGTCCAGAAAAAGCCCGTCAGAATCATGGCCATCAGAATACCGGAGAGAATCCCGCCGGTCACAAAGTATGCATTTCTTCTTATCTTCACCGGTTCCCTTCCTCCTGCCTTAACAAAATCCGGAACCTGTCTTCCGGACAGGCCCGATCGGACAGTAATCAGCCTCGTCTTCTGGGATCGATCAGGTAGTTCAGCAGATCCGCGGCGAAATTCACAATGACGATCCATGCCGCCATAATCACAACGATGGCCTGAACCACCGGAAAGTCGCGGCTTCCGATCGAGGCCAGAAGGAGCCTGCCCACTCCGGGAATCGTAAAGACCTGCTCGATGATAATGGTTCCTGTCATAATCTCCGCCGCCGATACGGCCAGGAAGGTAATAACCGGAATCATGGCATTGCGGAGCACATGCCGCCTTAAGATCCCCCACTGGCTCAGTCCGCGGCTCCTTGCCGTATAGACGTAGTTCTGCGTAAGCTCCTCCTGGATGGAACCCCTGAGCAGCTTCACGGTCATGGCGATGCGGGGAAGCGCAAGGGACAGAGCCGGCAGCAGCAGACATCCGATGCTTGCGGTCAGGTCTTCCGAAGGCGGAATAAAATTGCCTGGGGTAAAAAGTCGGAAGACGATCCCGAAAAGGAAGCAGGCCAGAATGCCGAAGAAAAACGGCGGAATGGCCATCAGCAGCTGATCGGCGATCAGGACCGCATGGTCAGCCCACCTGTTTTTGATCCTTCCTGCGGCAATTCCGAGGGGAAGTGCCACCAGCACCGTGATCAGGAAAGAAAGTAAGGTAAGCAGGACCGTCACCGGAAGCTTATCGGACAGCATGTCCGAAACCGGCATCTTGTAAGTATAGCTGGTTCCGAACTTTCCCCGCACGAACTGATACAGCCATTCAAAATAGCGAACGGACACGGGTCTGTCCAGCCCCAGCTCCCTGCGCAGAAGCGCCGCCTTTTCCGGCGTGGCGTTCGTTCCCAGCATCTTGGTCGTCGGGTCGCCCGGAATGATCTGGAAGGCCAGGAAGGCCAGCAGGGAAACAACCAACAATGTAATAATGAGAGTCAACAATTTCTTTCCAACCTGTTTCATCTGCCGCCTCCTTTCCTTCCTGTGTCATTTCCTTGAATTCCTGTAACTGTTCAGTATCCCGGACTCAGGCTGTTTCGCAGCCTTCATTGTGGGGGCAGAAGCGCTTCGCGCCCCGGCCGCCCTGCGCGGATGCCCTGCGGGCTCCGTCCGAAGGATCTGAAGGCCGACTGCCTGTCAGGCCGGATGGATCCTGGAGAAATCCACCGCGTAGAGCGGATAGAATTCGTAACCGCTGAATTCCGGATTCAGGGCTACGAAATCCGCAAGATCCTGAATGTAAACATTGGCTGCCGTATCGGAGAGAATCTTCGCGGCCGCCTTGTAGGCTTCCGTCTGCTCCGCCTCATCCGTGGTACTCTGAGCCTTCGCGAGCGCTTCATCGTAGTCCGGATTACTGTAGTTGATCATATTGGAGCCGTCGGTGGAAACCCAGTGCTGCAGAAGAGCGTCCGGGCTCAGGTAGGCCGCATCGAATCCGATCACGGTCGCCTCAAAATTCCTGCCCTGATAGACATCGGTCAGCCAGGTCTGCCAGTCAACCTGCTCGATCGACGCGTTGATGCCCGCCGCCGCAAGCAGTTCCACGATCACAGTGGCCGTGTTGACGTGAGGTATGTAATTTCCGGGCACCTTGATGGTAAAGGACAGACCGGATACACCGGCTTCGGCCAGAAGTTCGGAAGCCTTTGCCGGATCATAGGGATACGCGTCCACGAGGGATTCATCAAAATATTTTCCGAAGCTCGGATAGATGGAGCTGCCGAGCTTTGCGCCGTGTCCGTCTTCGGTCAGCGCCAGGACAGCGTCGACGTCGATCGCATAGCACAGCGCCTGTCTTACCCTGACATCATCGAAGGGAACTGCGGCATTATTCAGGTACAGGGCCTGAACAAGGTTCATCTCTCCCTCAATTACGTTGTAACCGTTGGTCAGGTTGTTCACCTGGTCCACGGTCAGATGGAATGCCATGTCGAGGGCACCGGAATCAACGGCCGTAAACAGGGCGTTGTTGTCCTCGAAGATCTTGCAGGTCACCCTTGAAAGAGCAGGCTTTTCACCGTAGTAATCGTCATTTCTTTCAAAAACAACCTTATCCTGCACGGACCTTGAGACAAACCGGAAGGGCCCGGTTCCGACAGGGGCAGTTGCCTGACTGTCATAGCCGGCCGGTACGATGGACACGCTGGAAACAGTGCTCAGAAAGCTGCTGTTCGCGGTATTCAGGGTGATCGTGACCACATTTCCGTCAGCGGAAATGCCGGCAATATCAGAAAGCGCCCCCGCCACGGCTGTACTGGTCGTGGAGGCGGCGCAGGTTTCAAAGGAATAGAGTACGTCGTCCGCCGTGCACTGCGCACCGTTATGGAAGATTACGCCGTCACGCACAGTAAATGTGTAGGTGAGACCATCCTCCGATATCTCATGCGAAGATGCCACAGCATCAACAAAATTTCCGTCCGGGTCGGGCTTGACAAGCCCTTCAAAGACGTTAAACATGACCTCTCTGGTTCCTGCGGCCGTGATCTGATACGGGTCAAGACTGTCATCCAGGTCCTGGGGTATGCCGACGACAAATTCGACGGTTTCCCCGGAAGAAGCGGTTTTGATGTCGCTGTCAGCCTCTGTCTCCTGCGTTGCTCCAAAGCCCGTAACGCTGAGTGAACACGCGAGAACAGCCGCTGACAGGAGCGCTGCAATTCTTTTCTTTGTCATTGCGATCTCCTTACGCTAATCTAATCTCTTCTCCCATTATTAAATTGTCGCGAACATCATATCGGAAAATGATGTGAATTGCAATAGAAAAATGCCGGCCGAACAGTGTCACGGAACGTGCCGGCTGTGCTGCGTCACGGAAAAATCCGGCTGCCCGGCGTCATGGCTGCGCGGCATCAGAGCCGTGAAGGACCTTAAGAAACTGTTCCCCATATTGTTCCAGCTTATACTCTCCGACTCCGTTCACCTCCAGAAGCTCCGCCTCCGTGCGGGGAAACTTCCTGCACATGTCCGCGAGAGTCCGGTCTGAGAAAACAATATAGGGCGGGACTTTTTTCTCCGAAGCGATCTCCCGACGGAGAATTCTGAGCTGCTCGAACAGGATCCGCTCCTCTTCTTCAAGCGTGTCGGCGGGCCTGACCTTCGGGCCGCTCTTTCCCCGTTCTCCTTCTGAAAGAAGTCCTTCTTTCTCCCAGCCATCCTGCATCACTGCTCCACAGCAGAAGGAACAGTTCCCGCAGTTTTCTTCAGGTTTTTCTCCGAAATATCTCTGAAGGAATACTCTCAGGCAATCCTCCCGGGTACAGTATGCAATCATTTCCTGCAGCCGCTCCTCGTCTTCTCTTCGCAGCGACTCCCATTCCTTTTCTGTATATTCCCCGTTGTTTTTCAGGTTTTTCAGCTGCATCCGGCGGGCAGCGATATCCTGCCGGCTGAAGAGCAGGATGCACTCCGCCCTCTCAGAATCCAGTCCCGCATACCCGGCTTCCCGGCAATAATCCTCCGGGCTCGGGGGCAGATTGTAGTGAATGACAAAACGGATGTCCGTTTTCTCCTTTTCCATGCGGAACGCGCCTGCTGCAATCATGATCCGGCCCGGGCCTGAGGTAAATGCTTCCAGCGCCCGCATCCGTCTCAGTTCCGGCATTCCCTCGACGCAGCTCAGAACCGGAAATCCTTCCCCGGACAGTTTTTTACAGAGCGTTTCAGCGATTCTGCGGGTCGCGCAGAAGATGATTCCGCTTTCATCCGGGTGCCGGCGGAGATATGCTCTGACATACGCTTCCTTCTTTCTGGTCTGCTCCACCGAGAGGAACAGATTCTCTTTTACAGCACTGCTTTTTTTCATAGCTGGCCTCCTTTGCCATATAAAAAGAGCCTTATTGAACGGTTCAATAAGGCTCTGAGGGTTTAGGCTGTTATGTTACCTGGCAGGTTTTTCCTCTTTTTTGTAGTTTTCCAGTATTGTTACAAGTTCTTCAATATGATTATTTTTTATCATCTCAAGAATTAAATCAATGAGCAGGGACAATTCATTTGCAGTGATTTCATCTCCCAACTTCATCACCTCACTTTCGCAAGATGATTCTACCATGCCCTCAGAGCTTTATTCAACCCTCATAAAGGTTCGGATGCATCAGCCTGCCGATTAGACGGCGCCCGCCTTGCCTGACGTATTCGCCCTGTTGGTATAGACGCAGACCGGTCCTGTATGATTCTGTCAATTCTTCAGGGAAAATAAATGATTTGCCTGTCAGAAGCCTGTTTCTGAAATGAGATGATCCTTCCGGAACATAAAAAAGATGAGATGCAACTCTGCTGACAGAATAACATCTCATCCTGAATGGAACAAGTAAAGATTTTCTTAATCTGAAGATCAGCTTTACGATTCACGGCTCATATAAAAGCATGTAATGTGAAGAGCCGTGAATCGTTACAGATCAGCCTCTCTCAGCCCTCTTCTTCTCCGGGGATTCCAGAATGTTCGGGCAGCTGAAGTCTTCTCTCCAGACGGTCGGAGCAGCCCAGTAAACCGCGTTCTCTATGATCTTCAGAACATAGGGATTGTGATAGGACGGATTTGTCTCATGTCCGGGCTGGAAATAGAAGATCTTTCCGTATCCGCGTCTCCAGGTACATCCGGACCGGAACACCTCTCCGCCGCTGTACCAGCTGATGAAGATGGTTTCCTCCGGAGTCGGGATGTCGAAAGGTTCGCCGTACATCTCTTCTTCAGAAAGTTCGACCGATTCGGGGATTCCCTGCGCGATCGGGTGAGCGGGAGCCACCGTCCAGAGCCGGCAGAAATCTCCTTCCCTCCAGCTCAGGCTTCCGGAAGTGCCCATCAGATAGGTAAAGGGCTTTGACTGATGCGCGGAGTGAAGCGGAATGAAGCCCATGCCCGCCTGCACTCGCTTCACAATCTTAAAGGCCAGACTGTCCGGGATGGCCTGATGCATGATATGGGCCCAGTAAATCAGGACATCCGTATTGTCGAGGAGTTCATCCGGAAGGCCGTACTGAGGCATATACATATTTACATAGGTGACCTGGAAATCCGGATTTTTTTCCAGATAAGCGGCAAGCGTTCCCATCACCCCGTCCGGGTACTGGCTGCAGATCCGCTCCGCTGCCTGGGGAAGCCAGCTGCTGAACTTTTCAATCATCTCCTCCGGCATCCCTTCGGCAAATTCCGGTTTCAGAATGCCTCTCTCCTGGGCATACTCATACCAGACTGTAACTCTAATCATATTCTTTCCTTTCCCCCCATCACTGATCCAGCATGGGTATGTCGTATCACACTGTATGTCATTCTCTGCTCTGTTATCTGACTGCCCGGCTCAGCTGCGGCCAGCTGCGGGGATGCAGGCATGCGTCCCGTCTGCCGGATACGGCAGGTAAAGAGTGCCCTTCCTGTCCCCTGCCATCCATTCTGCCTCGCGCGCAGTTACGCAGCTTCTCTGCCTGCTTTCCCGGCGCGGATGATCGCGGCGTTCATCAGAAGCGTTCCGGCGACAGCAGGAATCTGCACCAGAATCAGTGAAGTATGAACTCCGGCGTGATCAATCATCCAGCCTCCCGCCAGTGTAGCGATCAGACTGCCCAGAGTCGTCGCGGTTCCCGCCATGGTAGCGCCCCTGAGCAGCTGGGAAGGCGGGAGTGATCTGCTCATATAATGCATCATGCCCGGCACATAGATGGCGCAGCAGGCACAGCCCATGAGCTGAACCAGGAAAAGCTGCTGCGGGGTTCTGACGAAAACAGTCAGAATATCCTTGGCAAGCCAGACCCACATGGAGATCTGGAAGACCCTCATCCCCAGTCCCTTCCGGCAGATCCAGGCATAGAGCACCATGGCCGGCATCTCCAGGATGGCTGCAAACATGATCGCGGTTCCCAGATCAGAAGTGGTCCCGCCGATGCTGAGAATGATCTGAACCAGGAAGCTGTCGATAAAGCTGTAGGTCAGGAACAGACAGATCATGCCCATGACAAAGAAGCGCAGATGGCTGTATCTGTGAAGCATCTCCCCATAGGACATGTTTCCGCCCCCGTCCTGGCTTTTTACCACGGTCCCGTTGTCTCTGATCAGGAAAAGCATCGCGATCAGAAGCAGCTGGGCGGCCAGATATAAAAGCGGAAGGATGGAAGGATCGAACACCTTCAGAAGTCTCCCTGCGAAAAAGGAGGACAATGCATAGGCCACAGAGCCCATACCGCGGGATATTCCGAAGTTTACCGGCTCTTCCTTCGTCTCGATGCTCTGGTAAAGCGCGTTGATCGAAGGCTGCATCATGGACTGCACCGTAACCAGGACGATCATGCAGGCGCCCACTGTATTGCCGCCCATGGGCAGGAAACGGATCGCGGCCGTGATCAGTGCCACCGGAATATAGATCACCGCTATTCCCCTGCTCCTGGGGATATTATGACGGCTGAAAAATGCTCCCGTCACCGGCTGAAGAAGCGCGGAAAGAAAATAGGAAATCCCGAGGATCAGACCGATTCTGCTGCTGGAAAGCCCCCTGCTCAGCAGATAAGCCGAGGCAAAGGCAACCATCAGGCAGAAAATAGTCCAGTAGAGGATATGTACAATTCCATAGGACAGAGTTGTACGATTGATATACCGGGTATTGCTTTTGTGATTCATCGGACGAAAACCTTCCTGAACCGGACAGGAAGAGGCTGTCTTCCCGTCCCCATATTAACCGCACAAAGCCGGCGCTTATGCAGCGCCGGCCGAATCATACACAGTTACTCACTTTACCAGAGCATGGTAGCAGCGCACTTTCCGTTCGTTGCCGAAGGAAGTCAGCGGGGGCTTGTCCCTGCGGCATTCGTCCGTTGCATACGGGCAGCGCGGCGCGAACTTGCAGTAAGTAATCGCGTATTCTTTTTCTTCCATATCCGGCATGGCCTCGCTGTCTTTCCACTTGTCTCCGACACGCGGAACGGCATTCATCAGAAGTTCTGTATAAGGATGGGCCGGATTGTCCATAAGTTCCTTCGCGGGACCGTACTCGATCAGGCCGCCTCTGTAAAGAGTCGCGATATAGTCCGATACATAGTAGGCCGTGGAAAGGTCATGGGTGATGTAGATGAAGGAAACCTTGTACTGTTCCTTCAGATCCTTGAACAGGTTGACGATGTTCATCTTCATGGACGCGTCGATGGCGGCAACCGGTTCATCGGCGATGATCAGTTTCGGCCTTGTGATCAGGGCTCTCGCGATGGAGATTCTCTGAAGCTCGCCGCCGGAGAACTGGGTCGGATACTTATCCTTTACCACCTGAAGGGACATGCCGACGCTGTGAAGCGTCTCATCAACCACCTTGTCCGCCTCGGCCCTGTTTTTGCAGATGCCAAGACGCAGCGCCGTATTGTAAAGATAGGTATCGACCGTCTTTCTCATGGAGAAAGACTCATAGGGGTTCTGGAAGATCGGCTGCACGTCCAGACGGAACTGTTTGGGATCATAGCCCTTTCTGTCGCTGTAGTCATGTCCCAGCAGTTTGATCGAACCTCCGTCCGGGTCATGCAGGCGCAGGATCATCTTGCAAAGAGTGGACTTGCCGCATCCGGACTCACCGACAATCGAGAGAATAACGGGACGGTCTGAATCAATGTCCAGGGATACGTCATCCACTGCAACGAGTTTTTTACCCATCAGCATGCCGCCGATACGGAATATCTTGCTGACATTTGATATTTCCAGAAGCTTTTCTGCCATGTCAGTTCACCTCCGATTCCAGATAGTGGCACGCCGCGAAGCGTCCGGGTTTGATCTCGCGGAAGGTGGGAACCTCCGCTCTGCACTTGTCCGTAGCCTTCGGGCAGCGGGCAGCGAACCTGCATCCCGGCGGCGGATTCTTCAGTGCGGGCGGACGGCCGGGGATACCGACCTTCTGGCTCTTGTCACCGACCTTGGGAAGAGCGCCGATCAGCATCTTGGTGTACGGATGGATGGGATCCTCGAAGATGTCCGTCGTATTCCCGAGCTCTACAAAGCTTCCGGAATACATGATTCCCATCCGGTTCGTGATCTGGTAATGAACACCCATGTCATGGCTGACAATTACCAGCGTGTTCTTAAACTGCTGCTGCAGGCGCATCAGCATCATCAGGATTCCCTTCTGGACAACAACGTCCAGAGCCGTGGTCGGCTCGTCCGCCAGGACCACGTTCGGAGACATGAAGGTCGCCAGGGCGATGATGGCACGCTGACGCATACCGCCGGACAGCTGGAAGGGGAACGCTTCGAGAACGTCCGGGGAAAGGCCGAGCTCTTCCAGGTATTTTGCCACCCGGTCCAGGGTCTGCTTCTCCGTCTCATTCTTTTTATCCTCGTCCGGGATGGAATCGAGGAACTGTTCCTTCAGCCTGACGATCGGGTTCAGAACGCTCTGCGCGGCCTGGGGAACATAGGAAATGTTGTTCCACCAGCTCTTGCGGATCTCTCCGCTCTGGTAGGAGAACTCTTTTCCGTTCTTCACACCGCTGAGCACGACGCGCCCCTTGTCGATCTCCAGCGGGAATTCCACGATATCATACAGGGTTTTAAGCAGTGTAGATTTACCGCATCCGGATTCACCGGCGATACCGAATATCTCGTTATCACGGATCTCAAAATTTACATCCTTGACAACATGAATGTTTCCGTCGATGGTCTTATAGGAGGCGGACAAATTTTCAATTTTCAGCATATTTATCTACCTCGTTTCATGGACATGTAGTCATTGTATCCCGTGATCAGCATAAAGAGACCTACAAACAGGATAATAGTTGCAAGGATAGGCGGAAGGATCCAGTTCCAGCGCCCCATCATGATGGCGTTGTAGTTTCTTGCCCACTGGATCATATTGCCCAAAGATACCAGGTTGCCCGGGGACAGGCCGAGAACGGCAAGTCCGGACTCGGATGCGATGGCATTCAGGGTCGCGTTCATGAAGTTGGACAGCGACCAGGTCAGCGCGAAGGGGAGAATCTCCGTCACAACCGTCTGGATCGTGCCCTCACCGGAGAACCAGGCGGTATGGATGAAATCTCTCTCTTTCATGGTCAGAGCCATGGAGCGGATCTGACGGCTGGGCCATGCCCAGGCGAAGACGGCCAGTACGAGGGCCAGCACAAGAACCGTGGAACTTCCCTTCATCAGGGAGGTCATCATGATCAGAACCGGCAGGGACGGGATAACGACGAAGGTATCTGTGATCAGCATCAGGACACGGTCCAGGGCGCCGCCCACAAAGCCGGAGATCAGGCCGACCATGACACCCACTACGGTACCGATCAGGGCAACAATGAAACCGATCGTCAGAGAATTATGAATCGCCTCGATCAGCAGCCAGAAGATATCCTGGCCCTGGGAGGTCGTTCCGAAGAAATGCTCTGAGGAAGGCGGCAGGTTCTTGAACCTGATGTTGTTCGGGAACGGATCCGCATGCGGAATGAAGTATACGATAAATCCGAGAATCAGAAAAAAGATCGTTACGATCAGTCCCAGTTTCAGTCGAAGAGGGGCATTTTTCCAGAATTTTTTCATACTGTTCCCTCCCTTCTCAGCTGTAGCGGATACGCGGATCGATGAACGGATAGATCAGGTCGGCGATCAGCGTACAGGTGGCGATGGCCACGATGGAGATCGTGATGCAGCCGAGGATCATGTTATAGTCCGACTGCAGGATCGCGCCCTGAATCAGGGTACCGACGCCCGGATAACCGAAGATGATCTCAGTCATGATGGATCCGTTGAACACTCCGCCAAGGCTCATGGCCAGGGCTGTGATCTGTGTCAGAATCGAGTTGCGGAACACATACTGGTAGCCGATTCTTCCTTCGCTCAGTCCGCGGTAGCGGGCATAGAGGACGAAATCCTCCTCCGAAGTTGTGGAGGACAGGGACTTCATGGAGATGATCCACCAGCCGGTGCCAAGAAGCAGGATCGACAGTGCCGGAAGAACAGAGGAACGCAGAAGCGTTGTGAGAAACGCCATGGTTCCGTTGTTGTACTGGATCGTAGCCTGCAGCGGGAACCATCCCAGAACATAGGCGAATATGATCTGCAGCACAAGCGCGAGGATAAAGTACGGGATCGGGTAAATGAAAATCGCGATCGCCTCAAGAATCTTGGAAGAAAGCTTATTCTTTCTGAAACCTGCCAGAAGTCCGATAAAGTTACCGATGAGCCATGCAAAAATCGTGGTGATCATCGACAGCCCTACCGTGTACGGCAGGTTTCTGGCAATGATCTCCGTACATGGCGTCGGGTAGCTCATCAGAGACGGCCCGAAATCAAAATGCAGCAGGCCTTTCCAGAGGAAAGACAGATACTGCGTGATCAGAGATCCCTCAAGTCCGAACTGGACACGGAGAGATGTACGGAGTGCTTCCTTTGCCGCGGGATCCATCTGTCCGGAACGGGCCTGCATCTGACCGATCATGGCTTCCACCGGATCTGAAGGGAACATACGCGGGATAAAAAATACAAAGGTGACTCCGATCAGGATCGTCAGCGCCCAGGTCACCAGACGCAGACTTAAATATTTCCAAAATTTCACTGGACACACCCCTTTGCTTCAGTTATTCGGAGGCAGCAGGCTCAGCCGTTGAGAAGAGCGGAAAAGTCCTGAAGCCTGGTGGTTTCTGCTTACGGCATATCGCTGTTGCGATTTCCGGCGCTATGCACAGCAGGGCGCGAATCGCAGCATCTCGTGTCAAAAAACGCACGCGCCGCCTTTACGCGGCGCGTGCGCTGACTCAGCATTCTCGCCGGACAGTCCTGCAAGCAGGACTGTCCCTTATTCAATCATGCCATTATGCCTTTATCTGCGATATCCTGTAGATCCCTTACTGAGCTACCGGAGTGATATACGGAGCGATGTACTTGAAGCAGCTCCACCACCACCACGGTCCGTTGTACGGATTGTCAGCGCTCGGATAGCCTTCCCAGACAGTGCTGTTGGTCGGTACGAACTTAACGCCGGAGTGGAAGCCGATGAACGGCATATCTTCGATGGCTGTCTTCAGGAACTCAAGACCCAGCTCATAGGACTCTTCGCTGTCCGGAGAAACCTTGGCCATTTCATGGATGATCTCGGTAGCTTTCTCATTGTTCCAGCGGGTACCCTGTCCGGAGCCAAGCTCGCCAACCGGAACGATCAGGTCTGCATCCCAGCCGTTGATCTGAGAATAGATGTCCTTGGTGATGAAGCCGGTCGGCCAGATACCACGGATCTGGAATTCACCGGTTCCGTTCTTGGTATCCCAGGTAGCGGAAGACTCGGAGGAGATCGTGCAGTTCAGACCGAACTTGGTCAGCTGGTCATAAGCTGCCTGCACGCCGCGGCCTGCCTGTGCTTCTGTATCGGCAAGATAGGTAAGCTCAATCGTGAACGGCTCGCCGTTGAAGTACCAGCCGTCGTCTCTCTTCTCAAGGCCGGCCTTGATGAGGAGCTTCTCAGCGGACTCAGGATCATATCTCCAGCAGCCGACACCGAACATGTCGATCAGCTCTTCTTCGGTTCCCTCGATGCCGAGGTACTCTGCCATACGGGTTGCGTAATCCGGATCCCATACCTTGCAGGTGGTTCCGTCGCCAAGATCCAGTTCATACTCGCTGATCCAGTCAAGGAGCGGCTTGTAGTAAAGTTCCTGGCCTGCGCTGGTAGCGGTGATGATCGGGAATACGGAAGCACGTCCGACACCATCAAAGATACCAAGGGAAATATCATCGAAGTTCATGGCAAGAGCGATTGCCCAGCGGAAGTCACGGTTGTCAAACGGAGCGCCGGTTCCGATACCGAAGCCAAGGCCCTTGGAGCAGGGGTCGTCAGATGTAGCATACGGGAACTCGCTGTACCAGCATGCAATCTTGTCGTTCTGGCTGGTCATGTAATCAAGAATCTCAGGCGTAACTTCGCAGAGAAGGTCGACCTGGTTGTTGATCATAGCCATCTGACGGGTTGTGTCGTCGCCGAGGACGCGGCACCATACATACTTCGCGGGAGCCATGTCTTCGGTAATTCCGTAATGATCTGCGCCGGCAACGCCCATAGCGGACTGGAACCAGTCTTCACGCAGCTCATACAGGATCCACTGTCCGTTCGGGTCATAATCCTTGACGGTGTAGGGGCCTGCGGTAACCGGCTCGCTGTCCGGGAACTGGCTGGCGTCTTCGATCTGGGAATAGATATGTTCCGGAACGATGTAATAATCGCAGCCCCAGATGGTAACGCCGAACTTAAGAGCAAGACGCGGGAAGGATTCCTTCATGTGGAAGATGACGGTGTAATCGTCAACCTTCTCGACGGAATCAAGAACGCTGTTGGTGTATGCGGAGCATCCGATCGCGGAATTCTCCTTGATCATGTTCATGGTGAAAACTACGTCGTCGGCGTTGATATCTTCGCCGTCGGACCACTTCATGCCTTCACGGATCTTAACCGTGAATTCCGTGAAGTCCTCGTTGGGTTCAGGCATGCCTGCAGCCACTTCGCCGAACTGTTCACCGAGAGCGGTATCGATCTCCCAGAGATGTGCGGTGATCAGCTGATGGATACCAAAGCCCATCTGGGTTCCAAGCATGTAGGGATTGAACTGGCCGGGAACGTCCGTCGGGGTCTGAGTTTCCATAATCAGAGTCTCAGAACGCGGGGTTCCGACATCCGTCATCTCCTCTGCGAGTGCGGGTGCTGCGAGCAGCATGGCAGCTGTTGCGGCAGCAGCGCAAAGAGTAATGAGTTTTTTCATACAGGATCCTCCTTTAAGTATGAAATAAAGCATTGGTTGATAAGTTACCGTCCGGCCCGAATTCCGGCCGGGTGTGTTGTAACTTATTATATAGGTTTACCAAATATATTTCAACCGCTTTGTGCAAAAATTTAAAAGGAGGCATCTTTTTTGCAGAATGAATATCAAATTTAACGAATGACATCAGCCATGCCCCTTCCGCACGATCGAAATCTCTGTGAAAACCCACAAAGTACTTCCGGGGTACGCATATCAGAAAAGCAGCCCGCGGGGGCTGCTTTTCACTCATGCACGCTTATAAAAATTCACTCTGCAAAGTCCTGTCCTTACCTGCTGATTCTGAGCGTCTTTACCTCAAAGGTATGGAAATGGAGGGCCGCTGTATTGTCTTTCAGTTCCAGCTCTTCTTCTTTGTTCTCCAGCATATCGCAGGACCAGATCTTCCGGGCGCCGGTTCCCGCCGTGAAATGGCAGAAGGTATCGGCTTTCTTTGCTTCATACAGGCGGACGATCAGATCTCCGCTTCCGTCCTCGGCCATCTTCACCGTATCAATGAATACATTCGGCGCGTCAACCGTGAAGGCCTGAATGGGCGGGCAGCTGCCGGCAGCCGTCTGCAGCGGCACATTCAGTTCATAGGCTTCCCTGACCACGGGGCTGTCCAGGAAGCTTCCTTCCCAGGCGGTAAATGCGTAGGTAAAATCGTGTTCCCCGTTGTCCGCCCTCATCTCCGGGCAGGAAGCGGCGCGCAGAAGCGTCAGCTGGAGCGCGTTCCCGTTCATGCTGATGCCGTACTTGCAGTCATTGAGCACCGCTGCGCCGTGATTCTCATCGCACAGGGCGCTGTATCTCTGGGCGCAGACCTCGAAGCGGTCCGAATCATACAGCCTGGAGCGGTGGGTCGGGCGCTTCATATAACCGAACTGGATCTCGTTGATCCCTTCCGTGGCTTCCACGGCCGCCGGGAACTCCACCTTCAGGAGGCGGTGAAGCTCTCTCCAGTCCACATGGGTACGGAACTCAAGCCTTCTGCTGCCTTCCTCCAGGACGATGTCCTGGGAGAAAACGGATCCGGAAATCTTCTTTTCAGTATGGACAACCGCCTGCAGGCCTTCCGCGCAGCGGATCTCAATGCTGACAGGCTCATCCAGCTGAATCTCCTGCAGGATATAGTTGGAGTCAATATCCCAGGCGTCAAAGAGCCTCGGAACATCCTTATACATCAGCAGGTGGTTCATGGCCCCCGCCGCGAACTCACGGCCGCTCTCCTTCAGTATAAAGGATACAAGCTCTCCTCTGCCGTCGATGAGGGCACGGACCTTTTCATTTTCCATGACGATTCCGTCCGCAGAAGCGAAGGCCCTGGCTGCCGCGCAGTCCTTCTCCTCAGCTTTCTCCGAGGCCGGCTTCAGGGAGATGCTTCCGCAGGCGGGAACGGTCACAAGGGCCTTCACGCAGCCGTCCTCTGCCGTCGTCCGGAAAACGGTACCGTCCGCCGCCACCGCTCCTTTGGCAAATTCCGCAGGAAGGTCCACGAGTCCCGTTCTTTCGAAGGAGAGGGAATTGAAGACCGTCACGCCGTCCCCTTCTGTCAGGGCCCGGAATGCCTCTTCCTTAACCTCCTCCGCCTCAGAGATGATCCAGCGGTGGTCCGCCCTGGCATCTTCATACACCTTCGCGATGGAAGAGCCGGGAAGAATATCGTGGAACTGGTTCAGGAGAAGCTTCTTCCAGGCGGCATCCAGCTTTTCATAAGGATACTGGTATCCCGCCTTCCCGGAAGAAAGCGCGCCCCAGATCTCCGCTTCGCGCAGGGCCAGTTCACTCTTGCGGTTACCCTTCTTGATATCCGCCTGCGAGGTAAAGACGCCGCGGTGGGCGGAGAAATACAGCTCGCCGGCATAGGTATGTTGCGGACCGCCTTCCGCTTCCATATCCTCGAAGAATTTAACGGGAGATTCGCAGATCATCTGCGGCATTCCCTCCAGGTCCTTCTCGCGCTCCAGGTACTCAATATGGTCGCGGGTCGGGCCGCCGCCTCCGTCACCGTAGCCGAAGGGCAGCAGGAAGGCATCCAGCCCTCTCTTCTGTACGCGGCCTTTCCAGGTCTCGCAGATCTCCTGTGGATCGGTGCGGTAGGTGTAGCTTGTCGGCAGGAAGGTGTCGATGCTCGATCCGTCGACGCCCTTCCAGGTGAAATAGTGGTAGGGGAACTGGTCACCCTCATTGTAAGACCAGAAAATCTTCTGGGTAACAAGATATTTGACGCCGGTCTTTTTCAGGATCTGCGGCAGGGCAGCGGAATAGCCGAAGGAGTCCGGAAGCCAGAGAATGACCGAATCCACCCCGAAGACATCCTGGAAATAACGCTTTCCATGAAGAACCTGGCGGACCAGGGACTCGCCGCTTGTCATATTCGTATCCGGTTCCACCCACATGGCTCCTTCCGGAATCCATCTGCCTCCCTTCGCGGCCTCCGTAATGCGTTCAAAAAGCTCCGGATAATACTTCCGGCACATCTCGTAAGCCGCCGGCTGGCTCTGCAGATATCTGTAGTCCGGATACTCATCCAGCAGGCGGAGCTGCGCAGCGAAGGTCCGGCTGGTCTTGCGGTAGGTCTCTGCCATGGGCCAGAGCCAGGCCAGATCCAGGTGCGCGTTGCCGATGGCGTAGAATTTCGGCATGGTCGAACCGTTCTTTGCCTCCAGCGCGCCCTTCAGGATCTCTCTCGCCTCACGGTAGGACGCGATCCTTCCCTCCAGAGGCTGCTCAAAATCGATGGCAAGCGTTGCGTCTTCCAGCGCTTTCGCGATCTTGTCCGCCCTCAGGCTCTCGGGATCGATCTGATCGCCCAGCTGCTGCAGGGTATCCAGGTCCATATAGAGCTGATAGGCGTCCTCATTCCAGATTCCGTAAGTAATCCCCTCAAAGACGCGGCGCTCCCCTTCTTTTTTCGGATCCTGATAGCTGCCGGGAAGAACCGGACCGGTGGCGCATCCGCCCAGCGGACTCTGGGGGAAGAAATGGCCGGCGTAGGCTTCCAGCAGAATATCATAGCTGCGTCCCGCTTCCCCGCATCCGGTCAGAAAATTATCCACAAGGAAATGATGGGGCTCTTTTACCCAGCCGGCCCGGTAGGTGCCGAAGGATCTGCCGTCCACGAACACGGTGGCCTCCCCGCCGGTTTTCAGGTCGATCACGATCCTCTTTCCCTGCGCTTCCTCCGGAAGGGTAATCTTCCCGCGCAGCCAGCAGTATTCCCAGGTACGGCCCCATTTTGTCCCGCTCTTCATCGGAGCGAAGGGCCCCTTCAGGGCTTCGTCGGGAGATAGCTGTTCCATCGTCAGATAGCCTTCCGTCTCCATCTCTCCCAGCGGAAGATAAAGATCATTCTTCAGAGTCAGAATCCAGTGGTCAAGGCGCCGCTGCCACTCCGAATGCATGTATTTCATGTTTGTGCTGCTCCTTTCTTTTTTCCGCACGGCTCATTTTTCCTTTCCGGACCGCCGTCCTGTTCTGCTGCACTTTCACGCCCCCTGCACCCGCCCGTTCTCAGGACAGCTGTGAAATACAGCATTTTCGTTTTCCTGCATGCTGCACAGAATTCCGCGCAAAAATCGTATCGTAATTATAGCATGTAAGATTCTGCGGGGCAACGCAAGACTGTCTCCGAAAGCGGCCCCGGGACGCGGTCTTTGCCATCCCTGTTCACGGCCCTCAGCACCGGAAACTCTGAACGGGAATCCTTGAAGAATTGCATAAAAAATGCTATGTTAGCTTCAGATTACTGTTCTTCATCCGCCCGGGCAGGGAGCAGATCCGCTTCCCTGCCTGAGCATCATCGCGAGATCGTTTTCATCCGCCCGGGCAGGACGGATCATTACAGAAAGGAGGATTCTTCGTGACAGTAAATGAGAAAAGGGCCTGGTGGAAAGAAGCCGTCATCTATCAGATCTATCCGCGCAGCTTCGCTGACAGCAACGGGGACGGAATCGGCGACCTGAACGGAATCACCGCCCATCTTCCGTACCTTAAAAAGCTGGGGATCGATGTGATCTGGCTCTCCCCCGTCTACCGTTCCCCCAACGATGACAACGGATACGATATCTCCGACTACAGGGATATCATGACGGAATTCGGGACCATGGAGGACTTCGACCGCATGCTGGAGACGGCGCACAGCCTCGGGCTGAAGATCGTCATGGACCTGGTCGTCAATCACACCTCCGATGAACATCCCTGGTTCGTGGAAAGCCGCAGCAGCCTTGACAATCCGAAAAGGGACTATTATATCTGGAAGGATCCCGTAGACGGACACGCGCCGAATAACTGGGCTTCCTGCTTCAGCGGATCCGCCTGGCAGCTGGATGAAAAGACAGGGATGTACTATCTGCACCTGTTCTCCACCAAGCAGCCTGACCTGAACTGGGAAAATCCGAAGGTCCGAAGCGAAGTATTCGATATGATGAACTGGTGGTGCGAGAAAGGCATCGACGGATTCCGGATGGATGTAATCAGCATGATCTCCAAGGTGCAGACCTATCCGGACGGCGAGGTCTCGGACGGGCTTTTCGGCAATCCCATGCCCTATGTCTGCAACGGTCCCAGAGTGCATGAGTTCCTCCGGGAGATGAACCGTGAAGTGCTTTCAAAATATGACCTTCTGACGGTCGGCGAGGCAGCCGGCGTCACGGTGGAAGAGGCGAAGAAATACGCGAACGCGGAGCAGACCGAGCTGAACATGGTTTTCCAGTTCGAGCATACTGACGCGACCCCCGGCGTTCAGACCCTCTTCGGAAAATGGACCGACGCAAAACCCAAGCTTCCCCCGCTCCGCCGGATCCTGAACAAATGGCAGCTTGAGCTGGAGGGAAAAGCCTGGAACAGCCTCTACTGGGACAATCACGACCAGCCCAGGGCCGTTTCCCGCTTCGGCAATGACGCGCCCGCCTTCCGGGAGCTGTCGGCAAAGATGATTGCGACCTGCCTTCATATGATGAAGGGCACCCCTTACATCTACCAGGGCGAAGAGCTGGGCATGACAAATGTCCACTGGGAGTCCATCGGGGAATGCAGGGATATCGAGTCGATCAACGCCTTCCGCCAGTATGTCACGGACAACCATCTCATGAGCGCGGATGAGATGATGCGCTGCATCGATAATCTGGGCCGGGACAACGCCCGCACGCCGATGCAGTGGGACGGCAGCAGAAACGCCGGCTTCAGCAGCGGTGAGCCCTGGATCAAGGTTAACCCGAATTATACTCAGATCAATGCCGAAAAATGCCTGGCAGACCCGGATTCGGTCTTCTGGTATTACCACAGGCTCATCAGCCTGCGCCATGAGAATCCGATCATTGTATACGGTATCTTCCGTCCGCTGCTTGAGGACAGCGAATGCATCTACGCCTACGAGCGCCTCATGGACGACAAGGTTATAACCGTTGCCTGCAACTGGACGCAGGATGAGCAGGATTGCAGCCTGTTCGATGACCTTTGCGGCGAGGAACTGATTTCCAACTACGCGGAGCATAAAAAGGGAAAACTCCAGCCATACGAGGCCAGAGTCATCCTGCATTAAGCGGTCTGTTCAATTGAATTAAATTCCTCATAAGAAACCACCCGGTCCGGGGACAGCATATCACCGGACCGGGTGGCTTTTCTATTTCACAGACTTTGAAGCGCAGAATCCCGTGGCTTCCGTCAAAAGATGCGCAAAAAACAGATTCACACTGCCGCGGGCCAGACCCGCGGGGAAGTCGGAAACCGCCGCCCGGCTTACAGTCCGGTCCGGACCACCACTTTCATATATTTCCCCGGATTCCTGTCGATGTCCCGGATCACTTCCGGCGCTTCCTCCAGGGTAACTTCCTTCGTCAGAATCTTTCCGATGTCGATTCTTCCGCTGCAGATCAGGTCAATGGCTTCCTCAAATTCTCCCGCGCTGGTGCGGGCGCCGCGGATGTCGACTTCTTTCCGGGTGATGGTTCCGGTCGGAAGAAGGGTGTCTTTCGCCGGCCAGCCGGTCAGCGTGATTCTTCCGGCGTGACTGACCAGATCCAGAGTCATCTGAATTGCGGGGTTCGCGCCGCTGCATTCCATAACCTGCTGGGCCATCTCCCCTCCGGTAATGTCCGCCACCGCCTTAACAGGATCCTCCATTCCTGAATTCACGATATACTCAACACCCAGAGCCTTCGCAAAGTCCAGTCTCTCCTGCACCAGGTCCAGAAGAATCGCATGCGCCCCGTAGGCCTCAGCCACAAGCGCGGCCAGCAGGCCGATCGGGCCGGCGCCGATTACGACACAGTATTCCCCTGCCTTGAGGCCGCCTCTGTGAATGCCGTGCAGCGAAATGGTAAGCGGTTCCGCCATGGCTGCCAGGGTCCAGTCCATATCCGCCGGTTTTCTCACCAACATATCCGCGGGATGACAGAAATACTCCGCCATTCCGCCGTCCACATGAACGCCCAGAACATGCAGGTCCGTGCAGCAGTTCGTTCTTCCGATTCTGCACGGATAGCAGTGTCCGCAGTAAAGATAGGGATCAATGATCACTTCGTCTCCGGCTTTCAGGCCCTTCGGGTTATCCCCCGGAATGGACTCGATCACGCCTGCCAGTTCATGTCCGATGATTCTCGGATAGGTTACCAGCTGGTTTTTTCCGCGGAAAGCACCGATATCGCTTCCGCAGATTCCCGCCGTCTTAATCCGGATCAGGGCCTGTCCCTCTCCCGGAACCGGCTTTTCTTTCTCAATGCAGTCTATAACTCCCGGCTGTGCAAGTCTGATGGCTTTCATCTGTCTCTCCTTCCTGTCAATATATGTGAGGGTCAAAATCCCCTTTGACCCTCACAAAAAATGTCCTGTATGCTAATCTGCTCTGACCAGACTGACCCTTACGAAAACAGGTCAAAAAGCGGCGCTCTGCCTGCCTGCGCGCCTACCCGGAGCAGGGTCAGGAATCCGGTTTCCGATTCCGATTCGGTTTCAGTCTCCGCCTCGGTTCCGGCTTCCGTATCCGCTTCTGTCTCGTCCTCTGTCAGATCCTCTTCCTTCATCAGTCCGGCAAGTACCGCCTCAGTCGCTTCTGTTCCGGCTTCGGACGCGATTCCCACCGCATTGCCTGCCTCCGTCTCCGCTTCCTCTGAGAGGCCTGCGCGGATTCCCGCCAGAGCCGCATTTCCTGCTTCCGTCGCTGCCTGTTCAGCCTGTCCGGCTTCCGGAGCTGTCTCAGCAGCAGTTTCCGTTTCCGCTTCGGTCGCGGCTTCTGCTTCGGTC
>DGHP01000028.1:0-9178 GCA_002392705.1 Lachnospiraceae bacterium UBA3845
CGGCGTGTTTGTTATCTTGTTGACATATTCATATACGCAGGGTATCAGAAACATCCACGCAGATTTTTTCAGCCGTCTGTCTCTTTTAAAAAAGTCAGGTGTGGACTTTCACATTTTCCGGTGCTATATTGTCTTCAGGTAAACGCTATGAGAGCTCTAACAAGACTCAAATTGAAAACCCCAGAGGATACGACCCTCTGGGGCTTTCTCATGCCGTTTTGGTCAAGGTGGCATTACTCCTTATGCTGGCTGCCGTCCGGATCATCTTTGTTCAGCCATTTGCATATGCCAGATACATACGACAAGCTGATCGAATTCAACAACAAACGAGATCATGGTACTGGAGCAGATGGCGGAATATTGACATACTCTCCGACACTGGCAACTGTTCTTCATCCTGCACCGCAGGGGCATTCCTGCCCGCCGCGATGCAGGTCCTTATTATTTCAGATTCTTGTTTCTCCGTCATCCACATACAGATCATACTGGTCCGGATCCGCATCATAACTGATATAACGCAGGGAAGCATAGTCGATCTGCTCGACGCAGGACGCCGGTTCCGCGAGGGGAAGCACATGTCCCCGGCGCAGGAAGACCAGCAGCTCACTCAGCTCTGCCTTCACATAGTGGTCGCCTTTTTCCAGCAGTTCCTCATCATAGTCGTCCGCCGCGCGGAAACGGATCAGCTTCATGTCCTCCGGCAGATACACATACCTGCCCCTGGCATTCTGCGTGTAAACAGGGGCGATCATGATGCTGTCCCCGGCCAGGATCTGATCTTCCGTCCGGACCGCCCGCTCATCCTCCGGATAGGCAAAGGCAAGCGGGACAAAGTACATATCGTCCCTGAGAGCCGCTTTCATAAACTCCGAATAGATATAGGGAATCAGGGCGTAGCGCAGTTCCACCAGCTTCTTCAGGTCGGGGATCCGGTCAAACTGATAGAGTTCCTGCCTGCGCGTATACATGGCCGCGTGATTGCGAAAAAGCGGGGTGAAGATGCTCAACTGCGTCCAGCGCATGACCAGGTCTTCCGTCGCGTCGCAGTTGAAACCGCCCGTATCGCCTCCGCAGTAGAGAAATCCGCACATGTTCAGGGCCGGCAGCTGCTGGAGGTTCAGCAGGATATGGCTCCACCAGGAACAGTTATCCCCGGTCCAGACGCCGCCGTAGCGGTGCATGCCGATATAGGAGCTTCTGGAGAACATCAGGACGCGCTTATCCGGGGAAAGCCGCTCAAAAGCCTCCCCTGCAGCGCGGGTCATGTTATATCCGTAGAGGTTGTGAACCCTGTCGTGCCGGATCTTTGTCCCGTTCATATCATGCCAGAAGCTCTTATAATCCGCGGGGCTGTTCGCCAAGCCCCCGATCATTCCCATTAGTTCACGGTAAGTCGACAGATCAAGATTCTTTCCCTTATAATCCCCAATCGCCTCAAAGACAGCATTCAGCCGGTCCTCGGAGAAGAAGATCGCCGGCTCGTTCATATCATTCCAGAAGCCTTCGATTCCCCGGTCAAGAAGCAGCTTGTACTTGTCCCCAAACCATCTGCGGGCATCCGCGTTCAGGAAATCCGGAAAACGGACCCGGCCCGGCCAGACCGCGGCCACAAAGGGGGAACCGTCCTCTTTCGTGACAAAATAGTTCTTTTCCAGGCCTTCCTCATAGACCTCATAGCCGTCTTCGATCTTCACGCCTGCGTCGATGATCGGGATCAGGCGGATATGCCGCTCTTTCATCTCTGAAACAAAGCCTTCAAAATCCGGAAATGCTTCCTCGTTCAGGGTAAAATCCTTGTAATGATCCATATAGTCGATGTCCAGATAAATCATGTCAAGGGGGATCCCGGCCTCTTCATAACGGTCCGCCACAGCGCGCACTTCATCCGCGTTCATATAGGACCAGCGGCTCTGCCCGAAACCGAAGGCCCATCTGGGCGGAATATAGCTCCTGCCGGTGATCTTTCTGAATTCACGCACCAGATCCCGCGGATTCTCCCCTTCCAGGACATAGATATCAGCGTCCGGCTCGTCAAAGCGGATCTTCAGTTCATCCGCATGGGTATATCCGATGTCAAATATGACCCTGCCGGGCGTATCGATGTAAAATCCTCTGGCCTGTCCTTCCCCGAAAATGAGGATGAAATTCTGGGAGGCGTACAGGGATCTGCGGTCCTCCTGATGATGCGGCTCATCTGTATTATTGCTGATGTACTCCCATCCCCTTTTGTTCATCCCCCGGACTGTCTCGCCCAAGCCGTAGACAATTTCATCGTCTTTCAGGGCAAGACACAGGCTCTTCTCCTGCTCATCCAGGCTGAAATACGGGAGCGGGCCTTCCCCGGCCGCCACCGGGACAACTACAGATTCCGTCGCGATCGGATGGCCGATCGTATACTTTCTGATCATGGATTCTCCTCCCAAAATGAAGTTTTGAACTCTGACGAAATGCTCCGGATGGCTTTTTTGCAGCCATGTCTGCCACGCTGGTGCCTGTATCCGCGGGCAAAATATATCCCCTTCCCGGGCTCATTGTTATAAGCTTTAATCCGTGCGGATCAATGACACAGTTTCCTGCAGATATGGCAGCCCCTGCATTCTCATACTCCGGCAAAATGAAAAAGGATTCCCGACGCCGCCGACAAAGCGATAAAAATCACCGGATGGAGCTTCGGAAAAAACTTCTGCAGAATAAAGATCACGATTCCCAGTATGACCGCTTTCCAGAGAAAGAGATCCGTTATTTTGCGGCTTTCAGCAAACGCGGCGGTATTCAGCAGCGCAACCTTTGCCACATTGATTCCCGCCGCGCTGATCATGGCGATCGAGGCCGGACGCAGTCCGTAAAAAGCTCCTTTGACATAGGGACTGTCCTGGAACTTGTTCAGAAAATGAGCGATGATAAGAATGATAATGACGCTGGGCGCGGCCAGTGACACGGTCGCCAGGATACCGCCTGCAATGCCTCCTGTCGTATATCCGGCATACGTGGACATATTGATTCCGATCGCGCCGGGGGTAGATTCCGAAACCGCGATCATATCCGCGATATCGGTATGGCTGAACCAGCCGGTTTTGTCCGAAATCTCGTAGAGGAAAGGAAGCGTCGCAAGGCCGCCGCCCACCGTGAACAGTCCGGTCTTGAAAAATTCATATATCAGTCTGAGGTAGATCATGCCTTCTTTCCTCCATTCCTGTTATAGAGAACGACTCCTGTCAGGCCGGAAAGAATAACCAGTACCGCAGCCGGAACCGCCAGCGGCAGAACGCCGGAAAAAGCAGTCAGCAGGAAAACGATCAGATAGAGAATCAGCGTCTGCCGGTCCACAACCGACTTCTTCCAGAGCCTCAGTACCGCCTGCACGATGAGCACGCACACACAGACACGGATCCCGGCAAAGGCGTTCTGCACGACCGGATACTCCGCAAAGTTGCGCAGGCTTGCCGAAATCAAAAGGATAATGGCAATCGGGGCCGTCAGAAAGCCGAGGGTCGCTGTGATGCCGCCCACGATTCCGGCCTGCTTGTTGCCTATGAAGGTGGAAACATTCAGGGCGATAATCCCCGGCGTACACTGACCGATCGCAAAATAATCCATCAGCTCTTCCGTCGTGACCCATCCGCGGTCCTGGGCGAGATCCCGGTCTAGCAGCGGCAGCATGGCATAGCCGCCGCCGAAATTCACCGCGCCGATCCGCAGAAAGGCAATATACAGTTCCAGCAGTTTTTTCAACATTTTCAGATCCTCCCGTAGTCAGATACGGTTTATGAAGATTCAGTTCCTTCACTGTCAGAGACGGTTTATGCAGGTTCAGTTCCTCCCGCAGTCAGAGACGGTTTATACAGGCGTACAGTTCCTGCGGGCGGACGGCTGCCAGTCCCGCAGGAACATAACGCTCCGCGCAGACAGCCTCGAAACCGCCCTTCTCCATTTTCTCCAGCAGTGCTGCGAAGAGCTTTTTCCCGCTCACCACAGCGCCTGTTTTTCCTCCGTACATCTCCATGGCCAGGCGCACCAGACAGGCGAGGGTCTGGGTCTGTTCGCCGTCCACGATCTGCTCCACATACCTCAGATCAAGGGACTCCGGCCCCACGGAGAAGGCTGTTTTCCCCATGCGTTTCAGCTTCAGCCGCTGCTCCGACATATGATCGCCCCTGTAGGCTTTATGCATCTGGACAGAGCTCCCCAGCCTGAGCTTTCTGTCCCGGTCCGGGAGAAGAAACGGCGCCGGCGGGACCATCCCGGAATCAGAACCTTCCGCCTGCTTCTGCTTAAGCTGCTCCTCAAACTCTTCTGCGGTCTGTTTTGCCCGCTGAGTAATGTCCTTTGCCCGGTAGCGGTCCATCTGAAGGACCAGGTCCGCCTCCCGGAAATAGGAGCCGCTGCTCCCGATTACGAGAATAGTGGAAATGCCGGCCTTCTCATAGAGGTCATGCACCCTGTCCAGGAAGGGGACGATCGGCTCCTCATCCCTGGAAATCACCCGCTGCATCAGCTCGTCGCGCACCATCAGGTTGGTCGCCGAGGTGTCCTCATCGATCAGAAACAGCTTCGTCCCGGCCTCAATCCCCTCGATCACGCCGGCCGCCTGGGATGTGCTTCCGCTGGCGTCCAGGGTCGAGAAGGAATGCGTGTCTGTCCCCGCCGGCAGATTGCGGATAAAGAGGGAGATGTCGACGTCCGTCACCTTTCTCCCGTCCTCCGCGCGCAGCTTCACAGCAGTGTCATCCGTGATAACATACTCCCTGCCGTCGCCGGCGATATGGTCGTAGACGCCCCGCTCCAGCGCCTTCAGAAGGGTGGATTTGCCGTGATAACCTCCGCCCGCGATCAGCGTGACCCCGCAGGGAATGCCCATCCCGCGCATGGAACCCGCGTGAGGAAGGTCAAGGGTTACCGCCAGGGTATCCGGTGACCGGAAGGGCACTGCCTCCTTCATCGGCCGGTCGGAGACGCCGCTCTCACGCGGGAGCAGCGCTCCGTCGGCGACAAAAGCCGCCAGGCCCCTTTCTTTCAGCTGCCGGCGGATCTCCTCCTGGTCCTCGCACAGTTCGATCGCCTTTTTCAGGTCCGCTTTGCGGGCTGTCCTGTAAAAGAGGGAATTCTGCACGGCGGCCGGAATCAGGTCAAAGAGGATCTTTTCCAGCTCCCTGGAATTGATCGTTCGGCCGTTTGCCGGAAAACCGACCTCGAAGCGCACGATGATTTCTTTGTCCGTGATCTGGCAGGCCGACCGCTCCAGCAGTTCCTGACCCGGACGGCTCACGGAAAACAGGCCGCTCTTCCCGGACCCTTTTGCCTGAAAGCTGGCCTGGGAGGCCTGTCTGCCAAAAGCCCGCAGCAGAAAATCCTGCAGAGCGGTTCTCTGTCTTTTCTTCTGATAATATTCCTCCGGAAAAGCGGCACCGGAAAGCGGCAGGTGGACGCTGAGGCTGGAGGGAGATGTGAAGGGATCCCCCTGCACATGCTCGATCACCAGATCATAGCCCTGAAAATGCCAGCTTCCCGCGGCCGACTTGTATGCCGGATAACTTTTATGGTCTATCTCGCGCAGAAGCCTGCGCAGTTCCTCTGAATTCTTCATTCTACAGATACTACCTTATAATCCTGATCTTCGACCGCCTGCTTCAGAAGCGCATTGTCCACGTCATGGCTCAGTTCAAGCACAGCGCTTCCATTCACATGGGATACGTCCGCGCTTACCACGCCGTCCAGCTTCTCAAGGGTCTTCTTCACTCTGGCCTCGCAGTGCTCGCACATCATGCCTTCGATCTTCATTGTCTTTGTCATCGCTGTCTCCTCCTTGTCTTTCCCTGATGCAGTTTTATTCCCGCCGGCTGACGCTTTGCCTCCGGCGGCATCTGTTTCCTGTACCGGATTCCCGGCACCATCTGTACCCGCTGCTGCACTCTTCGCAGCATCTGTCTCCTGTGCCGGATTCCCGGCACCATCTGTACCCGCTGCTACACGCCTCGCAGCATCTGTTTCCTGTGCCGGATTCCCGGCACTGTCTGTATCCGCGGCCGCGCCTGCGCTTCCGTATGCCGCGCCCCTGACCGAATGCTTCATGGGTCTGTCCCCGGCCGGATCATGAATCCGGAAAAGGTTCAGGCGCAGGGCATTCAGGCATACGGTTACGGATGAGAAGCTCATGGCGATGGCCCCCACGACGGGTTTCATCTCAAAATTCCAGCCGAAGAGGGCCTGGTAGAGCCCGATCGCCAGCGGAATACAGATCACATTGTAAAAGAAAGCCCAGAACAGATTCTGGTGAATATTGCGGACGGTCGCCCTGCACATGCGGACCGCCGCCGGTACGTCATCCAGCCGGCTCTTCATCAGCACAACGTCCGCCGCGTCAATGGCCACATCCGCTCCGGCTCCGATCGCGATCCCGGTATCCGCCCTCGTCAGCGCCGGCGCGTCATTGATTCCGTCGCCGACCATGGCCACCTTGCCCATCTTCTGAAGGTCCCGGATCACAGATTCCTTGCCGTCCGGCAGGACGCCCGCGATGACCTGGTCCACGCCGGCCGCTTTCCCGACCGCTCTGGCAGTGCGCTCGTTGTCGCCGGTCAGCATGACGACCCGGATTCCCATATTCTGCAGCTGCCGGATCGCCTCGGGGCTCTCCTCCTTCATGGTATCGGCAACCGCTATGATGCCCAGCAGTTTTTCATCCTCCGCAAAAAAGAGCGGCGTTTTGCCCTCCTCCGACAGGCGGTCGGCCTCTGCCTTCATCGCTCCCGCGGCCGGAATCCGGGATACCATATAGCTTCCGCTTCCGCCGGTCAGGACCCGCCCCTCGCGCGAAGCTGTCAGACCATTGCCCGGCAGGGCCCGGAAATCCGACACCTGCGCCGGCCGGAGGCCTTTCTGCTCACCGAAAGAAACGACCGCCTTCGCCAGAGGATGCTCGCTCTTTGCCTCCAGGTCGTAGGCGGCCTGAAGAAGTTCATTTTCACTAATTCCTGCCGCAGGGCACAGATCCGTAACCTCCGGTAGCCCCTTCGTGATGGTTCCCGTCTTGTCCAGCGCCACGATCTGGGTCCTTCCGCAGCCCTCCAGAGAGGCGGCTGTCTTGTAGAGAATCCCGTTTCTGGCTCCGACTCCGTTGCCGACCATGATGGCGACCGGCGTAGCCAGACCCAGTGCGCAGGGGCAGCTGATCACCAGGACGGACACAGCCCTGGCGAAGGCAAATGTGAACTCCTTCCCCGCCAGCATCCATCCGATACAGGTCAGCACGGCGATCCCGATGACTGCCGGGACAAATACCGCCGAAACCTGATCCGCGATCCTGGCAATGGGAGCCTTGGTCGCGGCGGCGTCCGACACCATCTGAATGATCTGGGACAGGGTGGTATCCTCACCGACCCGGGTCGCCCGGCAGATGATGTAACCGGACTGATTGACCGTCGCCGCGGACACGCTGTCGCCCTCTTCCTTGTCTACCGGGATGCTTTCGCCGGTCAGGGCGGATTCATTTACCGCCGTGCTTCCCTCTACGATCACGCCGTCAACCGGGATATTCTCCCCGGGGCGGACCGCGAACAGGTCTCCGGTCTGAACCTCATCGATCCCGACCTCTTCTTCCTTCCCGTCCCTGATCAGCACGGCGGTTTTGGGCGCCAGCTTCATCAGGCTCTTCAGGGCGTCGGTGGTCCTGCCCTTGGAATAAGCCTCGAGAGTCTTCCCGATCGTGATCAGGGTCGGGATCATGGCCGCGGACTCAAACCAGATATGTTTCATGGCCATCCCGTGGACCGTCTCCATATCGCCGTTTCCCATAGCATAAGCCATGACGAAGAGGGCTGCAAGACTGTATCCGAAGGAAGCCGATGAACCCAGAGCCACCAGGGTATCCATGTTCGTCCCCTTGTGCAGAAGCACGCCGAAGCCCTGGATGAAGAATTTGCGGTTGATCACCAGGACCACCAGGGACAGCAGCATCTGCAGGATTCCCATGCAGACATGGTTCTCCAGGAAGAAAGGCACGGGAAATCCGAACATCATATGGCCCATGGAAAAATACATGAGGATCAGCAGGACGACGATCGAGCTTTTCAGCCTCCGGATCATCTTCGGTGTCTCCGTATCCTTCAGCGCTTCCTCCTGCTCCCGGAGCTTCTCGGAAGCAGCGCGGCTGCTCCTGTTCTCTCCCATCTTTGAGGCTCCGTACCCCGCCTGCTCCACAGCCCGGATAATCTCCTCGCAAGGCGCGCTGCCCTCCACCGTCATCGAATTGGTCAGAAGGCTCACATTGCACTGCGTGACGCCGGGAACTTTGCTGACCGCCTTCTCCACATGGGCCTGGCAGGCCGCGCAGCTCATTCCCGTCACATTATACTTCTCCATCTCAACCGCTCCCTTGTCTGTCTTTTTCTCCAGTGACTGCCCCGAAGCTTTATCTCATCAGTTTTTGGGTAAGCTTCACCAGTTCTTCTATCGTATCTGTATTCCCGCTGAGGATATCGTCCTTCACGCAGGTCCTGATATGGGATCCCAGCAGCTCTTTGCTGAAACTGTTCAGCGCGCTGTTCACCGCCGACACCTGCATCAGGATATCCGGACAGTAGGCGTCCCCGTCCAGCATCCGCTCGATCCCCCGGACCTGTCCCTCGATCCGCTTCAGCCGGTTCTTAAGGCTTTTGTATTCTTCTTCGCTCCGCATCTTCCCGGAATGGATTCCATGAAAATGCGCACATCCCTCCGCTTCCGTTTCCGGAGCGCAGCACCCATTTGCCGCCTTTTCCGGAGCCCGGCACTCTTCCACTGCCTTTTCCGGAGCGCAGCACTCATTTACCGCCTCCGAAACCGCATCCCTTATTCGTTCTTTTTTCTCTTCCGACATACATCCTCCGGCAGTTCGCCCTGCATCTTTTCCGCTCCCACTCTGAAAGCCTTCTTCAGCGCGTCGTCTGTCCTTTGCTTCATACATCCGTCCGTTCCAGCTCCGGATGCAAAGCCTGTCTCTTCGCCTGTCCTTCCGCTACTATATACCCCCACCGGGTATCTGTCAAGCCATAACCGGATCCCAACTCATCAAAGAAAACCGGAGCAGCTGCTGCCCCGGTTTCCCTGTTCCTGCCGGATGAGAATCTTACAGATTCCTCCGGACATGATTCATTTTTCCATCTTACCCACTATGCACCCGCAGGTCTGTGCCCTGCTGCGG
>DGHP01000028.1:9271-13068 GCA_002392705.1 Lachnospiraceae bacterium UBA3845
AGGTCTGTGCCCTGCTGCGGATCTGCTCTCTGCTCAGATCGTCCCCAGATAACGAAGCACTTTCTCCGGCGTCATGGGCCAGCTCTCCATCCAGATGCCGACAGCGTCATGGATCGCGATTCCGATCGCCGGTGCCGCGCCGTTGCAGGCAATCTCGGAGATGGACTTGGCGCCGAAGGGGCCGTGCTCGTCGTTGACATCGATCAGGATGGCCCTGAAGTCATCCGGCTGTTCCCAGACCGTGGGAACTCCGTAATCCGTCATATTCGCGTTGAGGCAGACTCCCTTTTCATCCAGCACCATATTCTCGTAGAGTGTATGCCCGACAGACTTGAGCGCCGCCCCGTACATCTGGCAGAGGGCCAGCTCCGGATTGATCGGCGTCCCCGCATCCTGCAGGGCGTAATACTTCTGTACTTTGATCCGGCCGG
This sequence comes from Lachnospiraceae bacterium UBA3845, assembly GCA_002392705.1. GTDB lineage: Bacteria > Bacillota > Clostridia > Lachnospirales > Lachnospiraceae > Porcincola. The sequence continues at coordinate 9,703 of DGHP01000028.1, forward strand.
TCTTTGTGTTGACCGCCACCTGGGCGAAATGTGCTCCGTAAGGCACGGAGGATGCAGTCGTAATGAAAGATCCGTGCGCAACCAGCATACCCCGTCCGTCGCCGGCGCACAGGGCGTGTGACATCTGCCCGTAGGTCAGGACCTTCCCGCTGCGTTTTGAGACCACCTCTCCGGGCAGGCGCAGTTCCAGGTCTTTTTCATCCTCTCCCATCTGAAGCGCAGCTTCCTCAAGGACCATCTTTTTCAGTTTTCTGGCCGCATCCACAGCAGCGTTCCCGCTGAAGAAGGTTCCGGAAGAAGCGTAGGCGCCGGTATCAAAGGCTGCGGAATCCGTATCCCCGGACAGCACCGTCACATGCTCCAGGGGCATGCAGAGGGTTTCGCTGACGATCTTCGCGCAGACCGTGTCCAGACCGGTTCCGATATCCGCACAGCCGCTGTTCAGGATCACCGTCCCGTCCGTCTCCATCTTGATGATGGCCTCGCTGTGGTCGAGTCCGGGCAGGCCGCTGCCCTGCATGATCATGGCAAAGCCCTTCCCGATCTTCACATCCGGATCGCCGGAGGTCTCCTTCTTTCCCCATTCGATCAGCTCACAGCCCTTCAGGATCGCCTCCCTGAGGCCGCAGGAACCGACCGGGACGACATTTCCTTCCCGGCCTTCGCCGAGTCCTTTCAGAATATCCAGACGGTACCCCGTCTCCACATGGTTCTTCAGAACCATCTCTTTATAATCACAGCCCAGCTTTTCCGCCAGCTCCGCCATGGCCATCATAAGCGCATAGGTGCCCTTCGGCGTTCCGTAGCCCTGATAGGCTCCGGCCGGAGGGGTATTGGTATAGCAGACCTTCAGGTCATAGGCCATGTTCGCACATTTGAACAGCGGCAGGGTCTTGGAGCAGCTGTTCATGGGGACCGTGAGGCAGTGATTGCCATAAGGCCCCGTATTCGCCCGCACTTCCATGAAGATCCCGGTGATCGTGCCGTCCTTCTTTCCGGCCATTTTCACCCGCATCCGCATGGGATGGCGGGTCGAATTCGCGATGAATTCCTCTTCCCTGGTATTGCGGTAATAGACCGGGCGCCCCGTCACATAGGCCGCGTACGCCGTCATGTCCTCCACCAGGATATCCTGCTTGGAGCCGTAGCCGCCGCCCACACGGGTCTTGATGACATGGATCTTATTTTCCGGAAGTCCCGTGACCCAGCCAACGATCCTGCGGACATGGTAGGGAACCTGTGTGGAAGCGTAGACCGCCAGCCGGCCGCCTTCCATGCGGGCAAAGCAGACATGCGGCTCCAGCGGAACCTGCTGCACCTGGCTGGTCTGATAAGTGCGCTCCACTACTGCATCCGCCTCGGCAAAGGCCTTCTCCACGTCGCCGATCCCGCCGCTGTTTCCGGCAGCTATATTGTGACGGATATCCGCCCCCAGCGGGAACTGGTAGATCACGCGGCCTTCCCTTTCATCCCCGGCTTTTTTGTTGTATTCCTCCAGATCGGCCGGAGCGCCCGCGCGGTACTCTACAATCCCGTTGTGAACCAGCGGCGCGCCTTCCGCCATGGCCTCCTCCACCGTAAAGACCGGCTTCAGGACTTCATATTCCACATGAATCCGCTTCAGGGCCTCTTCTGCGGCCTCCATGGTCTCCGCCACGACTGCCGCAACCCGGTCCCCGACATGGCGGACCTTGCGGTTAAAAAGCCTGCGGTCATGGGGCGAAGGTTCGGGATTGCCCTGCCCGGCCTGCATATAATAGATATCCGGGCAGTTTTCCGAGGAAATGATCTTCACCACACCCGGTACTTTTTCCGCTTCCGACGTATCAATGCTCTTAATATAGGCACTGGCATGAGGCGAACGGAGCACTTTCATGACGCAGGCGTCAGAGGACAGATAATCCTCCACAAAAGCCCGCTCTCCTGCCACAAGCTGGGGAGCATCCACCTTCCCCGTCGGTTTTCCGATAAACTGATATTCCGGCCGGAAAGAGGGCGCTGTCCTGGTCTCATAGGCGCCGTCCCTGATCCGTTCCCGGGCCAGCTGCACCGCCAGGTAATAAGCTTCATAGCCTGCGTCACGGATATAGACGCCGGACAGGACGTCGCGGATCTGCTCTCTGGTGGGATCCGGAACCCGCTTAAGAAGCCAGGTCAGAAGCAGAGCCGCCGCCGGCGCGTTATAACCGCTCTGCACCACGCCTGCATCCACCATGGCCTGCTGCACCGCCGAAAGATGCCAGGAATCCCCCAGGGCATCCGGAGTGACGATCTCGCTTCCGTCTGCTTCCGCGGCGATGCACAGGTTCGAATAGACCGGCTTTCCGTCCATCAGAATCGTATCGCTTCCGCAGAAACCCTCGCTGTCATCGCTGTCGCGCACACAGACATGGCCCCCCTGCACAAGGAGTTCTCTCAGTTTCATCGAAGGATCTGCGTCGAAGGTCCGCGGCACAGAATTGATTACACAGCTGATCCTCATCTTGTCCCGCCTCCTCCCTGAACGTAATCCTGAACTCTGACTGAATGCCCCGGATGACTATTTTGCTGCCGCGTCTGCCGCGCTGACGCTTGCATCCGCGGGCAAAATATGTCTCCTCTCCGCTTGTCCCGTCCGGAATCCGCGTCTTCTATCGTGATGTTTTCAGCGGCGGATTCCTTATTCAGACATTCATAAAATTCATCCAGGGTGATCCCTGCCAGATATCGCTTGTACGCTTCGCTTCCGTACAGATCATCCCTGACGCCGGCTTCCTTCCAGGCACGGCTCCAGTTCAGAATTCCGGGTGCGTAGATCCCGTATCCGAGGATGGCCATCCCGATCCGGTAATCCTCTCCCTTTTTCCCCATGGCAAGGGACAGATAGGCATGGCTCTGAGCCGTGTTCGAGAACTTCTTTGCAAGAAGCTCAAGATCATCGGAAGCATCGGCAAATACGGCCGTAATCAGCCAGCTGCCCAGCTTCTCCCGCTCCTGCATGTAATCCGTGAGCGGGAGAACTCTCCTGCGCATGACAGCACCTTTCCCGCTCTGCTTTAAGCCTTCTCCCTCCTCCATACCGGCAATCTCCAGCTTTGCCCCGGCTGCCAGAAGAGCCGGGATCAGATAGGAATCGCTTCTCCAGGAAGCGATATTGCCGCCGATCGTAGCTTTGAACCTTCTCGGAAGGTTGGCCAGATACCGGACTGCCATCTTCAGCCAGGCAGGAGCCGCTCCGCAGTCCAGAATCTCCTGGAAGCTGCACATGGCGCCGATCCGCAGCCAGCTTCCGGACGGATGCTCCGTCTCCGGGTCACCGGTTACGCTGATTCCATACAGTTCCGGGATTTTTTTCAGGAGAATCAGAGTTTTCGCGTCAACCGGCGA
>DGHP01000028.1:13172-21452 GCA_002392705.1 Lachnospiraceae bacterium UBA3845
TTGCAGCTGACCGCCTCCTCCAATGTGGAAGCGATGATCACATTCCGCTCCATCAAGAATCACCTCCTGTCATCATATCATCCGCTGTTATACAGCCCTTTCCGGTCATAACTGTGATGTAATGGTCAGAAGTATGGCCCGCCAAAAAGGACAAACAATTCTGGCATTTTCCGCATACCTGTATTCTGACCGGACTTTTGCCCCTCTCATCATAATGATTATAACAGAAGACAGGCCTTCCCCTCAACGGGAAACAGGCCTGTCTTCTTCTGCTTCGTCTCCCGGTTCCTTTTCAGAAGCCGGAAGGTTCCGGATCCGGACCGCGGCCGGACCGGATCAGATCTTTTAACTTATCAGGAAAGATACGGCTTCACCGCAGCGGCAAGCTTATCCTTCTCCGCTTCCGCTTCCGCAAGATCCCTGCCCTTTGTAGTGAAATAGGTCTTGATCTTCGGTTCTGTTCCGGACGGGCGGACTACGACGGAAGCGCCGTCCTCAAGCTTGTAGATCAGGACGTTCGCTTTGGGAAGTCCTGTCTCCTCCGGCTTTTCATAGTCCGTTACGCTGACAACGGCGTCGCCCGCGAAGTCAGCCGGCGGATTCTTTCTGAGGCTTTCCATCATCTGCGCCATCTTGTCCATGCCGGAGAGGCCCGGGAATTCAAAGCTGTCCACCTTGTTCAGGTAGCGGCCGTACTGGGCATAGATCTCTTCCAGATGCTGCTTGATGGAGGAGCCGATGCTTCTGTAATATGCAGCCATCTCGCAGATCAGCATGGAGCCGATGATCGCGTCCTTGTCCCGCACATAGGGGCCTGCAAGGTATCCGTAGCTTTCCTCGAAGCCGAAGATGAAGCGGTCCACCTCGCCGTCCGCTTCAAGCTGCGCGATCTGGTCTCCGATCCATTTGAAGCCGGTCAGGGTCTCCCTGAGCTCCACTCCGTAATGCTCCGCGACCAGATTGGCCAGCGGCGTGGAGACGATGGACTTGACCGCAACCGGTTTTTCCGGCATGGTTCCCTTCTCGATCCTGCCCGCGCAGATATAGTCGAGAAGAAGGACGCCCATCTCATTGCCGGAAACCAGCTCGTAGGAGCCGTCCGGGCACTTCATGGCGATACCGACGCGGTCCGCGTCGGGGTCTGTGGCAAGCATCAGATCCGCACCGGTCTCCTTTGCCAGTTCCAGCCCCTTCTCCAGGGCTGCGAAAATCTCCGGATTCGGATAGGAGCAGGTGGTGAAGTAACCGTTCGGATACTCCTGTTCCGGAACGATGGTGATATCCTCGATACCGATATCCTTCAGGACTCTGGTAACCGGTACCAGGCCGGTGCCGTTGAGCGGGGAATAAACCAGCTTCAGGCCGGCGGTCCTGCACAGGCCCGGGCGCACCTGACGCTCCTCGATGGCGGCATACAGTGCATCCTTGCAGTCGTCTCCCACAAACTGAATCAGGCCCTTCTCCACGCCTTCCGCGAAGGACATGTACTTCGCCCCGGTCAGAACGTCCGTCTTCTGGATCGCGGCGTAGACCACTGCCGCGGCGTCATCCGTCATCTGGCAGCCGTCCGGGCCGTAAGCCTTGTAGCCGTTGTACTTTGCCGGGTTGTGGGAAGCCGTCACCATGATGCCCGCGTTGCATTTATAATATCTGGTCGCGAAGCTGAGGGCCGGAACCGGCATCAGCTCGTCGTAGATCCGGACATGAATTCCGTTGGCTGCCAGCACGCCGGCCGCGTCGCGGGCAAAATTCCAGCCTTTCAGACGGCTGTCATAGCTGATCGCGACGGTCTGCGTTCCGCCTTCTCCCTTGACCCAGTCTGCGATGCCCTGTGTCGCCTGGCGGACCACCCAGATATTCATCCGGTTGGTTCCGGCGCCGAGCGTGCCGCGAAGTCCTGCGGTTCCGAACTGAAGAGCTGCCGCGAATCTTTCCTTGATCGCATCATCATCGCCTTCGATATCCCTCAGTTCCTTCTTCAGGTCAAAGTCAACAAGATCCGCTTCCAGCCATCTCTTATAGTCATCAAGATACATGTCTCAAACCATCCTTTCCCCCGAAATCAATCATCTTCAGCCATGCTTTCCAAAAGCGCACACGGAAAGCTTTTTATACTGAGATTATACCCTATGAAGGGGAAATGAGAAAGAGAAATCTGCCTGAAACAGTTACGATTCACGGCCTGTCTGAAATCGGGTTCCGGTCCGTCCTGCCCGCAGGAGAAACAGGTTCTGATTTCAGATAAGGCCTGCGGGGCAGGAACTCCACACAGCCGCCTTCAGCCCCGCAGCTTTTTCACCAGCTTTCTGACAAGGGCCTTTCCCCCGTTCTGTTCCTTTTTCATGGCGCTGATCTTCTGCTGCTTCTGCTCCAGCTCATGGTGCAGGGCGTCGATCATAATTCCGTACACTTCCGCCAGCTCTCCCGACGTAAAGACCGCTTCCTCGGAAGGCCTGTCCAGATCCGACTCGTCAAAAAGCGGACCGTCCAGATGCAGATACTTATCAGCGACCGCCTCATTGGATCTGTCATACAGCCGCAGAAAATCCTTCCGTTCTTCATTTGGGAAGAAATTTCTGTTTTTCAGTTTGCCTTCCTCCTTCAGCTTCTTCTGGGCGATCTTGAGATAACGGTTTGTATAATTCATACGGTCCCTGAACTCGGGTCTTCTGTTCAGAAGCCGCTTTGCCTCCAGCACGCTGTCGGAGAGGCTCGGATTGATCTGCCCCGTCGGATAAACATAGGAGTCATTGATCTGCAGGCCGCACAGCTGAAGGAATTCCGACTGTATGGTGTCAGAGCCGGTCCAGCGGCTGCGGTCATAGGTCCGGACGATGATATTCTCCCTCCCGACCACGGCGGCGATCCGCTCCAGCTGGCTGTAGAAGTCAAGATGCAGGCGGGCTTCCCCGGTCTTCTCCATATAGCTTCGGAACGTTCTCTTTTCCGCGGACTTTACCTTCTGTCCCCAGAAGGAATACAGGAACTGGTCCTGCCGGCGCAGGTAAACGATCACCTTCAGGTCAGCATCCATCTCCCTGAAGCGGCCGGCAATCTTCTGCCAGAACGCTGTGATCCCCTGCTCATCCTCATAGGACCAGGTCCAGAGAGACTCGTCTGTAAGGATGATCCCCTTATATTTTTCAGAAAGATCGGAAAGGGTCCTGAAATTCTTCTCCCATGTTTCCCTCTCCTCCTCCGTCTCCAGACATCTGAGCCAGCGCCCGTTCCGGCCCGCGCGGACCTTGTAATAGCGCACGCCGAAATCAGGAAAAACATACCCCTCCTTCTGAAGCTGCCGGGTGTTTTCCGCAAGAAAGTCCTGGATCGCGGAAGAACCTGTCTTCGGGGTTCCGATATGAAGGTACAGTGTTGTGCGGGCCATAGTTCCCTGCTCCTTTCATCTGGTCATCCGTCTGCTCACGAGACGGGTCATAAAATAAGAAGCCGTGATCCTGAAATCACGGCTTCCCAATCTCAAAACTGAATCCGATTCCCTGCTGAACGCAATCCGCCGCCGGCAGGACTTATCTTCATTCTAAATGGAGACGGCAGGACTTGAACCTGTGACCTACTACACGTCAAGCAGTTGCTCTCCCAGCTGAGCTACGTCTCCGTACTGTTCCGTACCTCAGTACTATGCCACATCTGGAGAGAAAAAGCAAGTAAAAGTTTATTTTCGTCATTTTGCTCAAAATTTAAGAAAAAATTTATATAATTTGCCTTTTATGATTCTTGAATTCATTTTAGAAAGTTCTATACTACAGCTTAAGGGGAGATGTTACAGAACTATTACATAGCCTTATAATCAGCAGGAGTGATGATATGAGTGAGAGAAACAGAAAAAAATGCAGATGCCTCCTGATGGGTGCCTGTATCGCGCTCGGCATCTATTTCGGAGCTTACAGACTTGGCCTGATTCCGCTGTTTAATCTTCTTTACTGCCGTCATTACGGCATGCTTACCATGATGCACGCCATCGAATGCATCCTGTGCATCTCGGCCGCCATCCTGATTACCGCGTCCTCAGGTCTTCTGGGGATTGGCATTTCCTGGCTGCTGGGTTTCGACAGGAAAGCGCGCGGACATGAAGGAGAAAAACGGTCCCGCATGAAAGGACACCGTCAGGCGCATCCCCATGCAGGGATTGCCTGAAGATCCTGAGCAGTTTCTGTGCAGAATAAAATCAATCTGACCAGGGAAACACTGATTTTATCAGCGTTTTCCTGAAATGTATAAGGCCTTCCCGGCCGCTGTGAACCGGGAAGGCCTTTTCTTTTTTCCTTCACTCTTTTAACTGATTTCAGATGAGAAGCCGCGCCGGATCTCATGCCCCGCAGGCCAGGTATTTTTTCAGGGTCTCCCGGACCGCTCCCGGCCCCCGGATCTCGTCGGCGAACATCGCCTCGATCTTTTCCCCGAGTCCCGCCTCATACAGATCCGTTCCGAAGATATGGCTGTTTGACAGGATCGGCGCAAGGATCCCGTGCAGATCGCAGTCCGTGCCGATCGTCACTCCCGCGAGAGCTGCCTGCAGTTCCCCGTTCATGGGATCCGGCGAAAGTTCGAACGTTTTTCCGTCATCCGTAATGGCCAGCAGGTATCTGAGCCATCCGGCAATCGCCAGCGGAATCCCGGTCAGGCCGGCCGCCGTTCCTTCCTTCTCCATATAGGCCCGGATCGTCTCCCCGAAACGGATCGCCAGCATCTGGGAGGTATCCACCGCGATTCTCTGCGGCGTGTCGCCCAGATAGCGGTTGGGGAAACGGACCGTCAGGCATTCCTGTATGAATGCCTCCGGGGAGAGAATGCCGGGATCCTGGACGACAGGCATCCCTTCTTTCAGGCCTACCGTGCGGGCAAGAGCGGACAGCTCCGGATCCGTCATCTCATCGGCAAAATTCGTAAAGCCCAGCACGCAGCCGTATGGCGCGAGGGCTGTATGAATCGGATTCAGGCATACGGTCACTTTCATACGCTCAGATTTATTCACAGTCAGGCGGTCGGTAACGTAGACCCCTCCCTTCTCAAGGGGCGGCCTGCCGTTCGGAAAACTGTCCTCTACAACCAGATACTGGATCTCCTCCGCGTTCGCGAAAGGCGCAATATAGGTCTTCTTTGAGGTGATGACCGGATCCATATCCCGGACACCGTCCCTGCGGAGCAGATCAGCGATCTCCTGCTCCGGGCGCGGCGTGATCTTGTCGATCATCGTCCAGGGGAATGCCACCCTGCCCTCATCCTCCAGATAAGCGATAAAGTCCGGCTCCACGAAACCCTTTCCGGCCCATTTTTCCGCTGTCTCCAGCACGGAAGAGCGAAGCTTCAGGCCGTTTTTCGAGACATTGTCCATAGAGACGAGTGCGATGGGATATGCGCCCGCCCTGTATCTTTCATAGAGCATGGAGGTCACCACGCCCATCGCGCCGGCCGGCGCGGCCGGTCCCTTCTCAAGGTCGGAGCGCACATAGCCTAGATACGCTCCGTCCGCGCCGCGCAGGGCATAGCCCTTCTCCGTGATGGTAAACGAGACCATCTGCAGGGAGGGACTGCGGAATACCTCCTTCAGCTTTTCCCAGTCTTCCGGAAATGCCGCCTGCGCCTTCACCGCACTTGCAAAGGGGGCCAGAACCTTCTTCACGATCCTCCCGTCCCCGTGCAGGGTCACGGCAAGGGCCAGATTGTCGAAGGGACGGTAGATCCGGTCTACGACATCCATGTCGAAGGTCTCTGCGCAGATAATCCCGCCGTCCATCTCTCCTTCTTCAAGCAGCCTGTCCGCTATGCTTCCGATAAAAATCCTGAAAATATTGCCGATCCCGAAATGCAGCCATGCAGGATTCTTATTTCCTTCCTCCGCAGCCTTCTCCGGCTGGTATGCGGGAAGCGCAATTCCTGCTTCTTCCCATGCCTTCCTGTCCTTCAGCCCTTCCCATGTCAGATTCATGCCGCGTCCTCCCTTATGCTGCCGGCTCTCCTGCCCTTGGCAAAGCCTTCCATTTTCTGTATAATGATCAACTGTCCGTTACGATTCACGGCTTGTCTGAAATCGGGTTCCGGTTTCAGATAAGGCCGTGAATTGTAACAACTGTCCTGCCGCGAATCACAGCCGCCGGACAGCGTGCATGCGGCAGCTTCCGCTGCCCGGAAACGGAGGCATTCTATGATTCTGCTCAACCAGATGACCACACTGTTTCTCTTCATGATCATCGGATACATGATCCGGAAGAAAAACCTGATCGACGCAAACGGCTGCAAAAGCATCTCCTGGCTGGTCATCAACGTCGCCAACCCCTGTATGCTGGTCAGCAGCGCCCTCTCCGCGGAGAAAGTTCCGTCGGGCAGGATGCTCCTGACAACCCTCTGGCTGGTTGTATTTGTCTATACCCTTCTGATTCTCTCCTCCCTGCTGATGCCGAAGCTGTTAAGAGTGCAGAAGAAAGACACGGGCATATACAGAACCATGACGCTCTTTTCCAATATCGGCTATATGGGCTTTCCCCTCCTTCGCGCAGGCTATGGCGCGGAATGCCTGATTTACGCCTCCCTTTTTCTGATTCCCTTCAACCTCCTGATCTACACCTTCGGGATGAGCCAATTCAGGGAGAACGACGGCAGCCGGGAGCAGGGAAAAAGGAAGTTCCACTTAGGGAGCATCATCAACGCAGGTACCGTCTCCTGCATCATCACGCTCTGGGTGTCCTTTGCGAAGCCTGTATTCCCCATGTTCATAAGTTCCGCCGTAGATTATCTGGGCGCGCTCCCGACCTCCCTGAGCATGATCGTAATCGGGGCGTCCCTTACGGAGATTCCCCTGAAGGAACTGTTCACGGACAGACGCCTTCTGGCCTTCTCCGCCCTGAAGCTTCTGGTCATTCCGATTGCCGGCCTCATGGCCGTCAGGCCCTTTGTAAAACAGCAGGATCTCCTGGCGATCGTCATGGTTATGCTGGCAACACCGGTTGCTTCGATGGTGGTCATGATCGCCCAGCAGCACAACGCCGATTACAGGACCGCCGCGAAGGGACTCTCCCTCACGACGCTCCTGTCCGTTGTCACGATCCCGCTTGTCTCCCTGATCATGGGAATATAGGGAAACGCTGATATATTCTGACTGACAGCTTTTGATGCCGTAGAAACAGTGTTTCCCTATATAATCTTTGAACTTGCGATGCGTTAAAGGCGCGTGCTGCGCTGCCTGCAAAGCAGGCCTTCCGCTGCGCAGTACTGCGTCTGCGCTGCCGCTCCGGAATCAGAGGCAGTTTTTTCTGTCACATATACTGTGCCACGCTGATCCACTTCTCCAGAAGTTCCTTCTCAGACTCTCTGTGCTTTGTCAGCTGGACTGCCGCAACAATCGGCATCCAGCTCTGTACGTACTGGATCGCCATATCCGCTTTTTTGCAGAAATGCTTCAGATATATATCGGCAAGCTCCGGCTGTTCCAGCGTGAAGCGGAGATAGGTGATCGCCGCGTCCGCACCGGCATTGCCGGAAGTTGCATGCGCCCAGTCCAGGACACAGTAGCTGCCGTCGTCACGGATGATGATATTGGAAGGAACAAAGTCCCCGTGGCAGAGCTTGGTGTGCCGTCTCATTCCGTGGATCCGCTGCAGAAGCTCATACCTGGTGCTCGCGTCGATCTCGGTCATGGAGTTGATTATTTCCTCCATCTTGTAACGGGTATTGCGCAGCTGCGGCACGCGGTATCTGCCGACCTCCAGCTGGATGTCCACAAGCCTGTCTATGTATTCCTCCGTCTTTTCGGGCGCTTCCTTCATCAGCTGATCCAGCGTCTTTCCTTCCACATATTCCATGGTAAGGGCCCAGCCGCCGCCCATGGGGCTTACCGAAAGGATCTTCGGGCTGGGGACGCCGCAGCCTTCCACGCAGGCGTGGATATAGGCTTCATTGAAGACATTGGCCTTCGGATGGGAGGGCGTGAATTCCTTAACGATGGTATTCCCTTCCCTGTATACGATCTTATTTGCTTTCTCCTCAAGGATGATACGATCCGCCATTCCTGTTTTCCTCCTTATCTGGCAGTAACTGTTCACGGCCTTCCACACATCAGGCCGCCCGCATATTCCACCTGGCAGTTTTTCTGCCCGGTCTTCTCCCGCTCCCCTCTCTCAGGGGAGGGGAGAAATCTCTTTCCGGAAGGGGCGGTCCTCAGATCTTTGCCGCCTCTTTTGTATCCTTGCCGTAGAAGGCCAGCAGATACAGCTGACGGATCTCATCCATCAGAGGATATCTCGGATTGGCGCCCGTGCACTGGTC
>DGHP01000039.1 GCA_002392705.1 Lachnospiraceae bacterium UBA3845
CGGACGGCGGTTGAGGAAACAGGATGATTACATACGATATGCGGGACCTTGCAGATGAGTCCCTCTATGAATATTTATATCGCAGGATCCGGGAGGATATTCTGTCCGGGCGGCTGAAAAAGGGAGAACGGATGCCGTCCAAGCGCAGTTTTGCCAAGAATCAGGGAGTGGCTGTCATAACGGTTGAAAATGCATACGCCCAGCTGGTCGCGGAAGGCTATCTTTATTCTGAACCGCGCCGGGGCTTTTTTGTCTCCCGGATCGATGAGTCCCTGCGGCTTCCGCAGGTCCAGGCTCCGGTCCCGGGCACAGGGAGGAAGGCGCTGCCCGGGATGGATGAAAAAGGGAGAGCAGAATCTGGTCCGGCAGGGAAGACGGAAGCTGCAGAAGCGAATCCGGCAGGGAAGACGGAAGGCGCAGAATCTGATCCGGCAGGGAAGACGGAAGACGCAGAAGTGAATCCGGCAGGGGAAAAGGATAGGGCGGCCGCGGTTCCGGCGGCGGAACGGGCGGAGATTGATCTTGCGCAGAGCAGGGTGTCTCCGGATACATTTCCTTTCAATACCTGGGCAAAGCTGCTGCGGGAGATTCTCCAGACCAGGAGGCATGAGCTTCTGGAACCGGCTCCGGGGGCGGGGCTCATGCCCCTGAGGTCCGCGATCGCGGCCTATCTTCTGCAGTATCTGAATCTGCGTGTGTCCCCGGATCAGATCGTCATAGGGGCCGGCACGGAATATCTGTATTCCCTGCTGATCCGTCTTCTGGGGCCGGAGCTGGTCTATGCGGTGGAGCTTCCCGGATATCCGAAGACCGGGCGGATCTATGAGAGCAATCAGGTTTGTGTCAGATATATCCCGATGGACAGTTCCGGCATCTGTGTGGATGCCCTGCGGGAAAGCGGGGCGGATGTCGCCCATATCTCCCCTTCGCACCAGTTCCCGACGGGAATCACTATGCCGATCGGACGCCGGAGTGAACTTCTGTCCTGGTGCAGGGAATCCGGCAGCCATTTTCTGATTGAGGATGATTATGATTCGGAGTTCCGCCTCTCCGGAAGGCTGATCCCGCCGATCATGAGTATCGAGGACCGGGGGAGGGTGATCTACATGAATACCTTCACCAAAAGCCTGGCATCCACGATCCGGATCTCCTATATGGTCCTCCCGCCCGCACTGCTGCAGCGCTACAGGGAGAAACTCGGCTTTTATTCCTGTACGGTTCCCAGCTTTGAGCAGTATGTCCTGGCTGAATTCATAGGGAGAGGCTATTATGAAAAACACATCAACCGCATGCGCAATTATTACCGTCAGAAGCGGAACCGTCTTCTGCACGCCATCAGCGGCAGCGGTCTGCGGGATCTGACTTCCGTGAGCGGGGCGGAGGCGGGCCTTCATTTTCTGCTCTTAGTAAAGAGCGGAAGAACAGAGGATGAATTGACTGCGCTCGCTGCCGCGAAGGGTGTCAGAGTCTACGGCCTGTCCCGTTACATGAACAGGGAGGAAAAGGAACTGAGGGAGCGCTGGCCCGGTCCCTGCATGGTGGTAAATTTCCAGGGACTGTCAAATGAGGCTGTGGATGCCCTTCCGGAACTTCTGGAGGAAGCCTGGTTTTCGTGAAGAAGCTTCTGCCTTCCGGGCGCCTGTCTCCGTTATCCGGCGGACTGCTTCCAGCTTTTTTCTGTTTTAAAACGGCAAAAGATAATTTTGATCCTGCCGGACCGGATGATATAGTAAGAGAGGTAGCTTCTGACTAAACGGAAATGAGGATTGATTATTTATGCAAAAGTACGGAAAAGGAAGGCTTTATATATCCATCGCGGCGATCTCGTTTATCCAGGGACTGCAGTTCTGCGTTTCACCCGTGCTGGGGGATATACAGGCGCATTACCCGGATGTCAGCGTCAGCCTTGTGCAGATGCTGATCACCGCGCCGGGACTTCTGTCCATGCTGGTTTCGCTGGCGTCGGGCTGGCTTGTCCTGCGGATTTCGAAAAAAAGGCTTCTGGTCTTCGGAGCCCTGGTTGCAGGCCTTACGGGATTTGCTCCTTTTCTAAGAGACAGCTTCACCCTGCTCTTTGTTTCCAGGACTCTGTACGGAATCGGCCTCGGAATCGCGACAACCATGAATGTGGCTGTGGTCGCGGAGTTTTTTGAAGGCCAGGAGAGAGTTAAGGCCATGGGCTTCCAGGCGGCCAGCGTCGGAGCCGGAATGGTTGCCGCCACCACCTTTGCGGGGCTTCTGGGCAGCCGCGGTTTCAGAAATGCCTATTATATCAATGTGATCGGCTTTATCTGCATGTTCCTTCTTCTGGTGTTCCTGCCGGAGACCGGGGTGGCAAAGGAGACGAAGACGGAAAAGGTCCGCCTGAACCGGAAGGTTCTGATCATGGATCTCTTTGCCCTGCTGGAATTCCTCTTCCTGATTACATTTACCACGAATATCGCCATGCATCTGTCAGGCAGCATCGCCGGGAATACCTCCGTATCAGGTATACTGACCGGCCTGTTTTCCGGATCACAGATTGTGGTCGGACTCATCCTCGGGGCGATCACGAAGATTACGAAGAAATATACCCTGCCTGCCGCCATGCTTAGTTTTTCCATCGGGGCGGTGCTGCTGGTGCTTTTCCCGTCCAATGCCGCCATGCTTGGGGTCGGAGCGGTGTTCTGCGGCTTTTCCCAGGGCATCTTCATCCCGACCGCGGCGACTTTCCTTTCCAATCATGTGGCAGCCGTCGCTACGGCACTGGCTTCCGCGACTCTGACGGTGGCCATGAACGCCGGCCAGCTGCTCTCTCCCTTTGTCCTGAACAGCCTCTCAAAAGCCTGTTTCGGGGAGGTCACCACCAGGGGTGTCTATATCCTGGCGGCGTGCGGCATGACCCTGTCGGCCGCGGCCATGTTCCTCTGGAGGAGCGCTTCCGAAGACTGAGAGAGGATTAAAGTTATTATGTTATTATTACAGCATTGAGAATTCCACATGCTCTGCGACCGGAAAAGGGACCGATCCCTTTCCGGTCTTTTTTCTTCTGTGCCTTTCTGTGCGGAGTGTGTTCCGTTTCAGCCCGGCTGCCATGCGTCCGGGCAGAGCAGTCGCTCCGACACCCTGACGCCGGTTGACTCCAGGAGGCTGCCCTGCACCCGGGCAGAGCAGTCCGGCGGCCGGATTTCCGCTGCGGATCCGCCCGGAGGGCAAAGGCATTGCGCCGAAATAGTAGAAGTGGTATAGTAGGGTTGATTTTTTATGACCAAAAGGGCTCCTGGAGGCTGAGCTGCGGGGAGCCGGAGGAGGGAAAAGTGAAGATTATTATCGTAGGCGCCGGCAAGGTCGGTGAAACACTTGCCGCAGATCTGAGCCGGGAAGGCAATGATATTACGGTGATCGATAAAGTGGATTCTGTGGTGGATCATGTGTGCGGCCGGTATGACATTATGGGATTTACCGGAAACGGCGCCAGCTATTCCGTACTGATGGACGCGGATATAGAGCATGCGGACCTGATGATCGCCGTGACAGGGGAAGATGAACTGAATCTTCTTTGCTGCCTGATCGCGAGAAAAGCAGGTCACTGTCAGACCATCGCCCGCGTACGGAATCCCGAGTACAACCGCGAAGTCAGCTTTATCAAGGAAGAACTGGGACTTGCCCTTATCATCAACCAGGAGTTTACTTCCGCGCAGGAAATTGCGAGACTTTTAAGATTCCCGACCGCGATCGAGATCGATACTTTCGCGAAGGGCCGGGCCGAGCTTCTTCATTTCCGTATTCCCGGAGATTCTGTCCTGGACGGGCTGAGACTGATCGATCTGCACAGCCGGCTGGACTGCAATGTCCTGGTCTGCACCCTTGAGCGGGAAAACATGATGATCATCCCGCAGGGCGATACGATCCTCAGAGGAGGGGATGTCATCTCCATCGTCGCGCCCGTGGAGGAGCAGGTTAAATTCTTCAACAGGATCGGCCTCAAGACCAATGCCGTAAAGAACGTCATGATTATCGGAGGCGGCGAGATCGCCTTCTATCTGACGAAGCTTCTTCTGCATTCGGGGATCCAGGTCAAGATCATTGAAAAAGAACTTTCAAGATGCGAGGAACTCGCGGAGCTCCTTCCCCGCGCGACGATCATTCACGGGGACGGCAGCGACAAGACGCTTCTTGAGGAGGAAGGCATCCGTTCTGCCGAGGGCTTTGTGTCTCTGACGGGCATCGATGAGGAGAATATCGTTCTCTCCCTCTATGCCAAGGCGCTCGGCGTGCGCAAGATCGTGACAAAGGTGGACCGGATCGCCTTCGAGGAGGTCTTCGACCGCCTGAACCTGGATACCATGGTTTCGCCCAAACGCATCACGGCGGAGCATATCCTTCAGTATGTGCGGGCCATGAAGAATTCCTACGGCAGCAACGTGGAGACCCTGCACCGCATGCTGGACGACCAGGCCGAGGCGCTGGAATTCCTGATCCGCGACAATTTTGCCCATGCGGAGATCCCGCTGAAAGACCTGTCCCTGAAGAAGGGCGTTCTGGTTGCCTGCATCAACCGGAAGGGGAAAATCATTCTTCCGCGAGGCAACGATGTGATCCGGCCCGGCGATACGGTTGTGATTATTACATCGCTCAAGGGACTGAACGATATCAGTGATATTTTTCAAAAATAAGAGCCGTGATTAGCTATAAGGAGAAGTCATGAATTTTGCAATGATCTTCCGTATCCTGGGCTGGATGCTGCTGTTTGAGGCGCTCTTCATGTCGCCCTCTGTCGTGGTTGGAGCTGTCTACCGGGAGGGTGATGTGATCTGGCTCCTGGTGTCCATACTGGTCTGCGCCGCAGCGGCGATCCTGTTCGTGCTGGTGAGCCGCCCGAAGGAACGCCGCATCTACGCGCGGGAGGGAGTCGTCATCTGCGCTCTGGTCTGGTTTCTGTACAGTATCTTCGGAGCGCTGCCTTTCCGCCTGTCGGGATATATCCCGAATATGTTTGACGCGGTGTTTGAGACTGCGTCCGGATTTACTACTACCGGGGCTTCCATACTGACGGACGTCGAAGCGCTGCCCCACTGGCTGCTTTTCTGGCGCTCCTTCACCCACTGGGTCGGAGGCATGGGGATCCTGGTATTCGTCATGGCGATCGTGCCGCTTGCGGCCGGAGGAAGCGCCATGTTTCTGATGAAGGCGGAAAGCCCGGGCCCGAGCGTCAAGAAGATGGTGCCAAAGGCCAGCCAGACTGCCGGTATTCTTTATAAAATGTACCTGGTGATTACCGTCATAGAGCTTGTGCTGCTTCTGATCGGCAGGATGCCCTGGTTTGACGCCTTCTGCCTGACTTTCGGCACGGCCGGTACCGGAGGCTTCGGCGTGCTGAATTCCAGCGTGGGAAGCTATACGACTTATCAGCAGGTTGTAATCACGATATTCATGATCCTGTTCGGAACCAACTTCAGCGCTTATTACCTGATCATGCTCAGGAAGCCGAAGGACATCTTCGGGATCTCCGAGGTCAGGGCCTACTACGGCGTTATCCTGATTTCGATCATTCTGATCACTGTGAATATTCTTCCGATGTATGCGAATATCGGGACCGCCATTAAGGACGCCGCCTTCCAGGTCGGCTCCATCATCACGACCACCGGTTACTCCACCACGGATTTTGATCTCTGGCCCTCTTTTTCCAAATGGATCCTGGTGCTGCTGATGTTCTGCGGGGCCTGCGCGGGTTCCACGGGCGGCGGCATAAAGGTTTCCAGAATCCAGGTGGCAGTCAAGACGATTGCGAAGGAACTGGACAACGCGATTCATCCGAACAACATCCGCAAGATCAAATATGACGGAAAGACCCTGGAACACAGTGTCCTGCGAGGCATCAATGTTTTCCTTGTCTCCTATTTCCTGGTGATGGGAGCTTCGATTCTCCTGATCTCCATCGACAATTTCGACCTGGAAACCAATTTCACCGCCGTGGTTGCGACCCTGAACAATATAGGCCCCGGACTTGCCGGAGTCGGACCGGTCAGAAATTACAGCGGTTACAGCACCTTTTCAACCTGTGTTCTGATCTTTGACATGATTGCGGGACGCCTGGAAATTCTGCCGGTGCTTGTCCTGTTTTCAGTCCACACCTGGAGAGACGGGGACATGCTCACATACCAGAAGCGCGCGTCGAAGTCCAGGATGGAAGAAGAAAGCCGTTTTCTGGATGACTTCGATATCTAAGAAGAGGTGAACGTAAGTGGATAAAAAAGAATACAACGAAAAACTGGAAGAGATAAAAGGGCTGATCGCGGCTGAGGATTACAGCAGCGCGGCACAGATCGCGGATTCCATCGACTGGAAGCGGGTCCGCAACGTTCAGACTCTGGTGATGATCAGCGAGGTCTATGAAGCGGTCGAGCGCTATGAGGACAGCAAAACCCTGCTGCTGCGCGCCTACCGCAGGAGTCCCGTCGGGAGGACGGTACTCTACCGCCTGGTCGAAGTGACGATCAAGCTGAATCAGTTTGATGAGGCCATCGAGTATTATTCCGAGTATGTGCAGGCGGCGCCGCGCGACAACAGCAGGTATATCCTGAAATATAAAATTTACCGTGCCAGAGGTTCGTCTGTCGACGAGCAGATCAGCATCCTGAAGGAATACCTGAAGCAGGAATATAATGAAAAATGGGCCTATGAGCTTGCGAAACTCCAGATTTCCGCCGGCCGTACCCAGGATGCGCTCAGCACCTGCGATGACCTGGTGCTGTGGTTCCACAGCGGGAAATATGTAATCAAGGCGTTGGAACTGAAGCGCCGCTACGCGCCGCTCACGCCCAAGCAGCAGGAGATCTACGACGGCCGCTTCGACGATGAGGATTCCGCGGAATATGAGCAGGAAGGGGATGATACCTCCTATCTGAAGCAGGCGGAAGCCTTCAAGCGCTCGGAGCGGGTGGACCAGCAGCAGGAGAAGATCAAGAGCGAGCTGGCAAGGGATATCTCCAGAGTGACCAGAAACCGGGAGGCGATGGAGAATGATGCCGCCCTTCCGGACAGTCAGCCGGAGACAATCTCCGCGGGAGCCGCCGTCAGCGGAGCTGCGCAGGAAGCAGGAGAACTTGCGGAAGCGGCCATTACCGGAGCTGTGCAGGAAGCGGGAGAGACAGCAGAAACAGCTATTCCCGGAGCCGTGCAGGAAGCTGGAGAGATGCCAGAAACGGCCATTACCGGAGCCGTGCAGGAAGCGGGAGAGATGGCAG
>DGHP01000077.1:0-12592 GCA_002392705.1 Lachnospiraceae bacterium UBA3845
CAGCTTTCCGTCGGGTCTGTCCGCCCAGTCATTCAGCAGCCTGTAATCGATCTTCGCCTTGTAACGGCCGTACTGCTCCACACAGCTTTCATCCACTCCCAGTTTCCCGGCAATCTCCATGATAGGGGTCATCTCTGTTGCCTGCGCAATCTCAATATCTGACCTGTACTCCAAATCCCTGCTCCTTTCCTGCCGCAGATATACGGCTTTCAGCTGACAATCCTGCACTCCCGGGATTTTCCGCCTGTTCTTTTCTCCCGGGAAGAAAAAGGGCTGTATCATAAATAATCACGATATTAAGAGCGCGGGAGACCGCGGCATCCATATCGTCATTTATGAAGCATTTTTATGGCGCCTGATGCCTGTTCCGCCTTCAGGACAGGCTGTCCAGTTCCTCGCGCCAGACTTTTACAACCGCATCGCTGGGCATCCTCAGATCCCCTCTCGGGCTCAGGGCTACCGACCCGACCTTCGGACCGTCCGGAACGCAGGACCTTTTGTACTGCTGCGTGAAGAATCTCCAGTAGAAGGTCTTGAGCCATTTCAGGATAAATGCCCTGTCATAGGTCCCCTCAAAGACGTATTCCGCCAGTCTGAGAACCTTCAGCGGTGCGCTTCCGAAGCGGAGCACATGATAAAGGAAGAAATCATGCAGTTCATACGGTCCCACAAGATCCTCCGTAATCTGCGCAATCTCGCCGTCTTTCGGGGGAAGCAGCTCGGGACTCACCGGTGTGGAAAGCACATCCCTGAGAACCGCTCCCAGTTCCCCGTCCCCGCAGGTATCCGCGTAATAGCTGACCAGATGGCGGACCAGAGTCTTCGGAAGGGAGCAGTTGACACCGTACATGGACATATGGTCCCCGTTGTATGTCGCCCAGCCCAGAGCCAGCTCCGACATGTCTCCCGTTCCGACTACAAAACCCTTCTTCTGGTTGGCAATATCCATAAGGATCTGGGTTCTTTCCCTGGCCTGAGAGTTTTCATATGTCACATCCGTGACCGATGGGTCATGCCCGATATCCCTGAAATGCACCTGAACCGCTTCCCTGATATCGATCTCTCTCAGTGTGCAGCCAAGCTGCTTCACCATTCTCACCGCGTTGTCATGGGTGCGGCTTGTGGTTCCGAAAGCGGGCATGGTGACAGCGATAATCCCTTTCCGGTCCAGGCCCATGAGATCATAGGCCCGCACCATCACCAGAAGGGCAAGGGTGGAGTCCAGTCCGCCTGAAATACCGACCACGATGGATTCCGGCTTCACATGCTCAATCCGTTTCTTAAGGCCAAGCGCCTGAATCGCAAGAATCTCCTCACAGCGTTCCGCCCGCTCCCTGTCATCTGCGGGAACGAACGGCCTCGCGGAATAAGTTCTGGTAAGCTCCGTCTTTTCGATCTCCAGTTCAAATTCCGTCGCCACATAGGCATGATCCGGAAGATTCCCGGGAATCTCCGCAAGCGGGAGCGCAGCCGGATTCCACAGACCGGTCCTGCTTTCCGTCTCTTCTTCCTCCTCCTGCTGCCCGAAAACAGGATTTCTTCTCATGGCCTGAGGTCTTCTGGTAAAGGCGGCGGCAAAGCGGGAGGGATAAGTCGTCATGCGCCTGCGCTCCGCCCTGAGCCGGTCGATATCCAGTTCCGTGCAGCTGATTCCTGTCGAAAACCTCCCGGAATCCGCCAGCAGCTTCCCGTTCTCGGCGATCATCCTGTGGCCGCCGAAGACCAGATCCTGGGAGGATTCCCCGTCTCCGGAACTTGCGTAAATATAACCGCAGATCAGACGCCCCGCCTGTCCGGTCACCAGGGTTCTGCGGTACTCGCTCTTACCCGCAACATCCACGCTGGCAGACAGGTTAACGATCACATTGGCCCCTGCCAGCGCATGGCAGGTGGATGGGGGCAGCGGTGCCCACATATCCTCGCAGATCTCCGCGGCAACCCGCAGCTCCTTCATGGCGTCCGCTCCGCAGACAGGCCGGCTTCCGTCCTTTTCCACCGGACGGCATACGAAAAGCTGGTTCATACCGAAGGGAACTTCATATCCGTCAAACCAGACCGGTACGATCCGCTCCTCTCCGGGATGAAAATAGCGCGCCTCATAATATTCGTTATAATTAGGCAGATATCTTTTCGGGACAAGGCCAAGCAGCAGGCCGTCGCTGAGAGCCGCCGCCACATTGTAAAGCTTCCCGTTCATCTCCCATGGCAGGCCGACAAATGCCAGCACTTTTCGTCCGGCCGTCGCGTCCGCGATCCTTTTCAGACATTCCCTGGCTTTTCTCAGAAGACGCTCCTGAAGAAAAAGATCATTGCAGGTATAGGCAGTCACGGCCAGTTCCGGGAAAACAATAATTTTCGCACCGTCCTGGCAGGCCCCCCTCAGCAGTCTGATAATCTGCTCTGTATTATAATCGCAGTCCGCCACCCTGATTCTGGGCGTCACTGCAGCCACTTTCACAAAACCGTCTCTCATGCGCGCAGCCCCCTCTTTATCAATTCCGCTCCGGCAGACCAGACCTGCCGCACGGCAGCTTCAGCTGCCGGATGATAACTGTGCCCGTCTCTCCACTCCGCTTTCACAAAAACGCTTTTCCGGATCCCTGCCTTCTGTATCAGCCGCCCTCTTCCAGCCGTTTCTTCTTCTCCATCTGGATCGCGTAGATCCTTTCAAGGTCCGCTACGCTGAATTCATACTTTTTCCCGCAGAAGCTGCAGCCGGTCTCGATGCTCTTCCCGTCGTCGATCATCTCCTTAATATCCTTCGGTCCGATCGAAATCAGGGCCCGCTCAACCCGCTCCTTTGAGCATC
This sequence comes from Lachnospiraceae bacterium UBA3845, assembly GCA_002392705.1. GTDB lineage: Bacteria > Bacillota > Clostridia > Lachnospirales > Lachnospiraceae > Porcincola. Next base: position 2,810 of record DGHP01000077.1, read on the forward strand.
CGCAGAAAAAGGAGATCTCCTCCCTCTCGTGGATCTCCGCTTCAAACTCCCCGAGCAGCTGCTCAAGGATATCTTCAGGCGTCATCCCCTGTTCCAGCATCGAAGTAATCCCCGCGGCAGATGCAAGTTTTTCCTCAAGCCGGGCAATGACCTCCTCCGGCGTGCCGGGCATCAGCTGAAGGATAAAGCCCCCGGCCTGCCGTACGCTCAGATCCCGGTCCACGAGCACACCCAGGGAAACACTGCTGGGCACCTGCTCCGATTCCGCGAAATAGTAAGTCAGGTCCTCCGCCAGCTCTCCGCTGATCAGATCCACCGTCCCGACATAGGGATCTTTCAGTCCCAGATCCCGTATGACAGTAAGGGTACCCTTCCCCACGGCGCCTGCCACATCCAGCTTCCCTGCGGCGTTGACCGGAAGCAGGACATCCGGCCGGAAGATATATCCTTTCGCGTGTCCGTGCGAGTCAGCCGTCACGGTAATTCCCTCCGCAGGGCCGTCTCCTCTGACCTGGATCGTCAGAAGCGCCCTGTCCTCTTTCAGCATGCTGCCCATCATGACGCCCCCGATCAGGAGCCTTCCGAGCGCGGCCGTGCAGACCGGGCTTGTATTGTGGGCTTTTCTCGCTGTTTCAACCATCTCTTTCGCTGTCGCGGCGAAGGCGCGTACCGCTCCGTCTGCGGCAGTTGCTCTGATCATATAATCCATTAATGTCTCTCAGACCTCCATGTTCTCATACAGGAAAAGCTGATATGCTTCCGCTTCCCGCTTTCCCGGCTCCGGCCTCAGATCAGGTGAAGTGCTCCCGTCAGAAGGCCGCCTGCCACGCCGGCCAGGTACAGAATGCCCACAATCATCCGGTTTTCCTTCCCCGAACGGTTGGTCCGGAAGAGAACCAGCAGGCCGATGCCGGCTCCCACCAGAAGTCCCGACATCATCGCCCCCGCGCTCATGGCCCCTTCCAGATAAAGGGTGGTGATGGCTACGGAAGCGGCACAGTTGGGAATCAGTCCGACGAGGGCGCTGAGCAGTTCTCCGATCAGAGGTCTGTTCAGAATCAGATGTTCCAGATTCTCTGTTCCGATCAGGGAAAGAAGCAGGTTCAGCGCCGTGGAAATCAGAAAAATGTACAGGGTAATGCTCAGCGTGTGCTTTACAGCTGATTTTACGATACTTTCTTCGCAATTACAATGCTCGTGCTCACAGATCCCATGGATGCCGGCGCCGATTTTCCTCTCATTCAGGCGGGGGAAGAAAAAATCCACCAGAAAGCCGACCGCCGCACCGTACACGGCTTTCACCGCCAGAACCCGGACAATCAGCATGACCGGCGCCTGACTGGACAGGAAGATCGGCAGCATCTCGTCGCTTGTGGACAGAAAAACGGCGATCAGTGTTCCCGCCGTGATAACCTTGCCGGAATAAAGACCTGCCGCCGCGGCAGAGAAACCGCACTGGGGGAGAATACCGAGAAAACCTCCCGGAAGAGGTCCGAACTTGTCCGCCCTGCGGATCACTGTCCTGGTCCGGTCAGAAGTACGGTGCTCGATATACTCCATCAGAAGATATGTAATAAATAAAAAGGGAACCAGCCTAAGCGTATCCATCACGCCATCCACAGCAGCATCCCAGACCAGCATATTGATCAATCCCTTCCATTTTAAAATCTGACGACACATCCTGACGCGCCGGGCGCTCAGAATGCCTGCCTGCACCGGCCGTGGAAAACAAGAGCTGCAGGGCATCAATCTGCCATGCAGCTCCGAATATCAAAAGGCCCCGGTACAGGTTCCCTGCCGCTCAGCGCTCTTTATACAAGCGGATACCTGTCGGTAAGAGACCTGACAAGCTTCCTGCAGTAGTCTTCCTTCGCGCTGCCTTCTTTAATCGATGTGGCGATGATCTCCGCCACCACGTCAAAATCATCCTCTTTCAGACCGCGTGTTGTCGCTGCCGGCGTTCCGAGGCGGAGTCCGGAAGTGACAAAGGGCGACTGGGGATCATTCGGGATCGTGTTCTTGTTGGCGGTGATGCCGATCGCATCAAGAGCAGCCTCGACCTCTTTTCCGGTCTTTCCCGTATTCGTCAGATCCACCAGCATCAGATGGTTGTCCGTTCCGCCGGATACAAGCCTGATCCCCCTGTTCATCAGACCGTCCGCAAGCGCCCTGGCGTTCTTCACGATCTGCTCACAGTATGTCCTGAATTCCGGCTGAAGATCTTCTTTAAAGCATACCGCCTTGGCTGCGATCACATGCATCAGGGGACCGCCCTGGGTACCCGGAAAGACAGCCTTGTTCAGCTTATGCTCTTTGGCAAACTCCGCATCCGAGAGGATCAATCCTCCGCGGGGTCCGCGCAGAGTCTTATGCGTCGTCGTCGTGGTCACATGGGCATAGGGAATCGGGCTCGGATGAAGTCCGGTCGCTACAAGTCCCGCAATATGTGCGATATCGCACATCAGATAAGCGCCCACTTTGTCCGCGATCTCGCGGAACCTCTTAAAATCGATCGTTCTGGCATATGCGCTCGCGCCGGCAATGATCATCTTCGGTCTGCATTCCCCGGCGATCCGTTCCACTTCGTCATAATCGATAAAGCCGTCGTCATTCACTCCATAGGGGACCACGTTGAAATAGGTTCCCGAGAAGTTCGCAGAGCTTCCGTGGCTCAGATGACCGCCATGGGCGAGGTTCATGCCCATGATCGTGTCACCCTGCCCAAGCAGGGCAAACTGGACGGCCATATTCGCCTGTGCGCCTGAATGGGGCTGTACGTTCGCGTAGCTGCATCCGAACAGCTGCTTCGCTCTCTCACGGGCAAGCTCTTCCACAATATCCACACACTCGCATCCGCCATAGTAACGGTGACCCGGATACCCCTCCGCGTACTTGTTCGTCAGGGGGCTGCCCATCGCAGCCATAACTGCGTGTGATACCCAGTTTTCCGAAGCAATCAGCTCTATATGGCTGTTCTGCCGTTCAATCTCTTTGCTGATCGCCTCCGCAACCTGCGGGTCTTCTAATCTGACTTCATCGAGTGAATACATAGTTCTCTCCTTTTTATGAATACCTTACAAGTCAAAAATCCGCTTTTGCAGACATCCAGCAAACACTCTATCGGATTTTCTGTTTAAAGTCAATGAAGCAAACTGTGAAAAATCTGCGGTCAGCCGCCCTCATTTTCGAACAGAACTCATAAAACCCTCTCATATTCCCCTGTTTTTAAGCCATAGTGCGTGAGAGCCTCAGCCGCGCTGTCAGAGCAGGGCCTCTGTAAAGATCGAGGTGAGATTCGCCGCCATATGGAAGGCCGCGGGGCAGGCAAGGCTTCCTCCCTTTTCCAGAAAATACTGCATCGCAAGGCCCATGGGGAAGGCATAAAGAGACTGAATGGGGTTACCGTGATAGAGCGCGAAGGTCAGTGACACGATCAGGATCCCCGAACGGCTGCCAAACTCCCTGGCCCAGATCCGGAACATAAGCCCCCTGAAAAGCAGTTCCTCGCAGACCGGGGCAAGGAGACCCGGTCCCAGGATCTGCAGGACAAGGGAAGCGGAAAAAAGACTCTCCTGGGGATTGTCAGGAAAAAACTCTGAAAGGCGGAAAAAAACAGCAGCTGCTCCCCAGAGAAGGGAAAGGGCGGCTCCGCAGGCAATGGCGGCTCCTGTCCAGACGCCGGACCTTTTCTCCGGCAACTGCTCGTCCCTCCTTTTTCCTTCCGCCTTCAGCCAGGGGACAAACACACAGATGCCTGCGGCAGAAGCCAGCACGCTGATCCCGGCGCCGCGGTTCACACTGTCCGCACCGGCGGCCTGAACCCAGATCAGGTCCGCGGTCCGGACAATGACAAAGTGTACAATCAGGGGCAGAAAATATGAAAATACCGCATAATACCGCACTCTTCCCTGTTCCATAGACTCCTGTACCATTCCTTCTTAATCGTGAGATGATGCGATAGCCAGAAGTCAGATTCTACACCATACTTTTGACCGTCACATCACTCTTATTCTACCATGGAACAGGATTTCGTCATGCTGATTTTCTCTTCTTGTGCTGTCAGACTGTTACTATTCACGCCTGCCTCTGTGCGCCCCCGGCTCTGCGCTCCGCCGGATGGAAACCATGCACCGGCCCGTTTTCAGGGCTTTCTGCCCCCGGCGTTTCCCCTGTTCCTCCTGCGCAGAAGATACAGAAGCGCCGGCGTTCCCGCCGCTGCGGGAAACAGAAAAAGCAGGCTCCCCGGGGAAGTCCCTTCCTGTGCCCTTTCGGCCGCACCCTTTCTGACACGCTCAGCGGCCTCCTTCACCGGCGCTGTCTCCTCCCTTCTGAAAAGCAGAGTTTTTCTCTCAGCTTCCCTCCCTTCCGTCATAGGACCATCCCCTTCTTTCAGGGAAGCATCCGCTTCTCCCTGCCCATTCAGAAGGGCGTCATCCTCCGGGAGAAGGGCAGAATCATTCTCTGATTCAGATTCCGGCTTCTTCTTTTCCGCTTCTGTTTCCGGATGATCAGAAACCGCTACCCGCGCTTCCTCTTCCGGATCTCTCATGTCTCCTTCGGCGGTCCTTTTCCTTCTGCTCTCAAGTTCCCGGGCTTCAGGCAGAACTGGGACATAATTCTCCACCTTTTCCAGATCTTCTCTCATGGAGATATAAACCGGATATTCCTCCGACCAGCTTTCATTCCCGGCCTCGTCGATCACCCTCAGCTGCAGACGCTGCCACTGCTCTTTTTCAGCCAGCGTAAATTTCAGGATTCCATGGTTTTTCTTCAGCATCTCCGCTGAATAGTGATCCGTCTTCTGCCCGTTCAGGAAGATGTCCGCAGAAGACAGGGCAAGATTATCCCTGACCTCCGCCACAGCTGTAAGAGAAGGGAGCTGATAGCGGGCGAGAGGAACCAGGCCGGTGATAAAAAACTCCGGTGCCGTACGGTCTATGGCAAAGCGGACCGGTTCCTTCTGCGCCTGGCTGTCCGTTGTATTGCCCGCCGCATCCTTTGTCAGCAGCATCACCTCATAGATCCCGTCCTCCAGAAAAGCGGAGGAGGGTACTGTATATGTATAAATCCTGCTGTTGTCATCCGCCCTGCCCCGGGAAGTCTGAAAGCCGTTCCCCCGCCTGAGTTCCGTCAGAGTGTCTCCCTTTTTCAGAAGAATTCTCGCCTCCCCCACCTCGTCCAGGTTCATCTCCCGGAAGGTCACATCGAAAGGTTCCCTGTGATAGAAGGTCCTGAGTTCTTTCTGAAGGGATTCCTGTCTCACATATACGGAGCCGAAGCGGTTTACGGAAAATGAAACAGTTCTGCTGCTCACATTCCCTGCCAGGTCGGATACCCGTGCCCGAAGGGTATAGAAAGCGTCCGCCTCCTTCGTGTGCGGAAAATCATCAAAGGCATAAGTGACTGTCTGGCCCTCCCTGTCAGTGCGCCGGAAGCGGGGAATCCTGCCGCCCGAGGACGGCACAAGGCTGACAAGCAGGGAATCATTTTTAAGGAAAGGATCCGACGCTGCTATCTCTATCTTCAGTTCTCCGGCGTTGGCACTGCCATCGCCGACACCTCTGATTTCAAGGTCCGGAGCAGTTCTGTCAATCACCAGGACCGGACTTCTTGAAAGACTTCTGTTGCCTACCCGGTCTCTTGTTTCCGCCTCCAGCAGGTATTTCCCTTCTGTTTCGATGACCCTGCTTTCCCCGGACCGGATCACGCTCCAGTTCCCGCCCTCCAGGACATCATCCGGGCTCAGAAGGCTTCCCGCCAGGATCCGGATCCGGATCTGTTCAAGTCCGCTGCCGGGATCCCCGGGAACGGAGATCCTGACAGGTATGGATGCTCTTGAGAAACGGATCTCCTCCCGGTTTCCGGATCCGGGCAGCAGAAAACCGGCCTCGGGGACGCTGCTGTCGACCCTGTACGGAACGGAAACCTCCATGGAATCGGCTGCAAGCGCGCCTGCCGCATCCACCGCACGCAGGCGGAAGGAAAAAACGCCGTCCTCCATAAGCGGACCGGACCGCTCACCGTCCGTATATCCGCTTCCCGGAAGCGGTCTGGCGGTCAGACTGCTCCCTTTCCTTACCAGAAAACTCCCATCTCCTTCTTCCGAAAATGCCCCTTCTTCACCTGTTATTTCGTAGTCCTTCCCTTTTTCAGGGGATTCAGGCACAATCGTCACAGTTCCCGGACGGTATCCGGCTGCTGAACCATCCACGGGGAAGCGGTAATTGGCACCCGCACAGCCGGTCAGTGTTCCGTCCGCTTTTTTCTGCAGGACCAGCGCTCCCTCGTACTGCCTGGCCCTGCCTCCTTCGTAGATCGGGCTCCACCGGTTCAGGACCGACGGGTCAACCTCCACCAGGGGACAGGAAAAATCCGCAGGGATCAGTTCCCGTCCGGCCGCATCCTTTACGAAACCGCTCACACTGATGGCTGATGAACCGGTCAGACGGATATGATCCGCGTCTGCCGGGTCGGAAAAAGTCTTTACACCGTCCGATACAGAAAGGCTGAGCGTCTTCGGGAGAACCTCCACTGTCAGCTTCTCCGGCAGCGATGCCCTGTCAAGGACTACCCGTTCCGGTTCATCTGTCTCTATCCGGAAAACAGCCTTCACCTTTCTTTTCCCTGCATCCGGACTGTCCAGTGAGGCTTCGCTCAGGACACGGATATACGGAACGGCAGGATCCGCTTCCCCTGCCCTGTGGAGGGCTCTTTTCAAAGCTTCCTCAGAAAGCGAAGCGGCACTCTTCCCGGAAAGGCTTCCCGGCTTTCTTTCCGCAAGGTCTCCCTTCAGCGGAATTTCCTCCAGGCTTATCTCTGTCTCGAAAGTCAGATCAACCCGCTCTGTTCCGTCATAGATCCTGCCTCCTTCCGGAATCAGTACAGCGGCATTCTTCACCCGGACTGTATATTCCGTCACAAAGAGAAGGTCTTCCTGTGTTTCTGTCTGCGGCAGGTCCCCGACGGGGCCGGCGGCAGGCTCTGGCTGCTTCCCGCCCTCCTCCGGAAGCGGGGGATCAGTCTCTCCTGGGGAAGATCCCGGATCGCCGGGACCTGAATGTTCTCCATCCTGTATACCACTTCCTCCCGGATCTCCGCTCCCCTCCGCCGGATCCGTCTCCGGACTCTCGCTTTCCCCGGCTGAGCTGCTCTCAGACTGCACGTTCCCGGTCCCCGGATCTGCCCCCGGGCTTCCGTCTCCCTCCGCCGGGCCGCTCTCAGACTGTATACTTCCGGCACCCGGCTGGGCTCCCTGGTTTCCGCTTTCCGCCGGGCTGCTCCCGGACTGCCCGCTTCCGGCACCCGGCTGGGCTCCCTGGCTTTCGCTTTCCGCCGCCGGGCCGCTCTCCGGCGGCATAATTCCGGCTCCCGGATCAGCTCCCGCTGTTCCATGCTTCTCCTCCTCATCCGGGACAGGGAGGGTTTCTGCTCCGCAGCTGCCGTCTGCCGCAGGCTGCCGCTCTTTCATCCCGTCCTCTGAAACAGCGGATCCAGCAGCCTCCTGCGCATAAAAGCTTTTCTCCGCCCGGATGCGGAATAATCCCGATGAAATCAGACAAACACTCAGTATCCCAATGACTGCCGCTCTGTATCTGTACATCTCTTTCCCGGTACTCCCCCCGTATCTTCCTCCCACTCTGTCCGCGCCATGTTATCCGCTGCTTCCTGCGCGGTCAGCCCGGTCTCCCTATCTTCCGCCCGCTCTGTCCGCGCCATGTTATCTGCTGCTTCCTGCGCGGTCAGCACGGCCTCCAGGATCTTATCTCTCTTTTCTGCGAGTATTTTCTGCTGCCCTGCACTCCCCTGCACAGCTTCAGCAAGTGCCCTGATTTCCTTAAGTCTCTCTGTGACCGCAGACGACAGGATGCCTGCCCGGCTCAGATCCTCTGTCAGAAAAGGGATCTGTGAGACCGCTTCCAGATACAGATTCATTCTGTCCATACAATCCAGCGAATCCGCATGCGCAAGCAGTTCTCCCTGCCTCTCCCAGTAAGAGGCGGCCATCTCACCCGTTCTGTCTTTTCCGTTTTCCCCGAGCAGGGTCTGCGTTATGGTCCACATGCGATGGTAAAGATCCGCTTCGAAGACCCAGTCTTCCCGGATATTCCCTCTTCTGCCGGCTTCCGCTGCCCTGCCGAACCAGCCGGCCGCAATCCGTTTTCCTTCCCCCTCATAGCCATACCAGTAGCTGAGAGCGATCCGGAAAGCGGTTTTTCCGAATTCGGCAGGATCTCTCTCGAGCACCTCCTCATTGGTCTGATCCTGCCCGAGTTCGACAGTATGCAGGAGCTGGCGCAGAAATGCTTCCTCCTGACCGGAAAAATGACCGTCCGCCCCGGCGCTTTCAAGGAACTGCAGGTAGCACCCGCTTTCTCCCGGTCTCAGAAAAACGGCTCTGCTGTAGTAATCCCTGCTCTCCTCCTCCCCGGCGCATAAGGCCTGCTCAAGGAGCTTTTCGTAATTCCAGCTTTCCTCCTGTGTCAGATCGATGGAAGACGGCAGCGCATAGACGCAGAAAGCCAGGGCCGGAAGCGCCAGGGCGGCAGCGCCAAGACTCTGAAGGCGGGCCTTCTCCCGCCTTCTCTTCCTGCAAAGACCGGTCAGGGCCCTGTTCAGGGAAAGAGCGGTCTGGAAGCGGTCTTCAGGCGCTTCCCTGAGACATCGCTTCACGATTTTCTCCAGGTCTTCCCTGCAGCCCGGAATCCTGCTTCCGGCAAGCGTCCTGCTGTAAAGCTTCCCGCTCAGCATCCGGTAGACTGTCGCGCCCAGCGCATAGATATCCGCCCTGCCGTCCACCTGCGCGCTTTCCCCTGACTCAGGTCCGCCGGACCTGTACTGTTCAGGCGCCGCATACCCGTCGGTCCCCAGACCTCTCAGCTTCGCGCTTCCCTTCCATGCAGAGCCGAAATCCACCAGGATGATCATCCCGTCCGCGCGCCGGATCAGGTTGGAGGGTTTGATATCGAGATGGCAGACCGGATTCGGCCGGCTCTCCAGATAGCAGAGGGCTTCGGCCAGCTGCTGCGCCACATCCAGGACCTGCCCCTCCTCCAGAACAGCCCCGCTTTTCAGAAATGAATTCAGGCTTTTCCCCCGGACGTATTCCATAACAAGACAGACTCGGTCCTCTTCCCGGAACAGGTCTATAATCCTGGGAAGATGTGGGTTATCCATATGCTTCATCATATCGAGCTCATGGCAGAATGAATCGCTTCCGTCCTCTGCTTCTGTCCGGATTACCTTTACCGCCCAGAAGAGTCCCGTATGGATATGCAGCGCGAGATAGACGCTCCCTTCGGAACCGCTGCCAAGCTTTCTGATAATCCTGTACTTCCCTGCAAGGACCGTTCCTGCTTCCAACCGTCATCCCCCCCTCTCAAAACAAAGCTTTGTACCATGATGCAATGCTCCGGATGTTTTTTGCAGCCGGCAGTTATCTGTTCCGCCCTGGCAGAATTGCGCCAGGCGCGCGGCAGCTTCAGCTGCGGCGATGTATTGAAAACCGTCAGACGCTTCCGGGCTTTGCCGCATAAAAAAGAGAGGCCCACTGCGAGTGAGTCTCTCCCTGTTTTTCATTATAAAAATGCGCGGACACAGAATCAATTATCCATCTTTTCCAAAATCAGCCGGTTTCTTTCCGCGATTTATTGGAGACTGTTTCCAAAGATTGATCCTGAACCGCAGCTCCCGGTCACTATTCCCGGCCCTTCACACATCAGCCACAGACCATCCGTGCTGCGCACGTATAACGCATCTTCGATGCTTCTGCCTGAGGCTGTGTGT
>DGHP01000077.1:12706-14345 GCA_002392705.1 Lachnospiraceae bacterium UBA3845
CGAACCAGAACCTGATTTCAAACAGGCCGTGAATAGTAACAGTTCCCGGTCACATTCTCTCAGGGGCGGTGAAGCCGAGCAGATCGATGCCCTGCTCCAGAACGCGGCGGGTCAGTTCAAGAAGGGCGATGTAAGATTCCTTCTGTGCTTCCTTCTCCTCAGTCAGGATCTTGCTTTCATGGTAGAAACGGTTGAACGCATTTGACAGCTCATAGATATATCCGCAGATCTTGTGAGGCGCCAGCTCCTCCGCCGCCGTACGTACGGCAGGCGCAAAACCGGTAAGGGCGATTCCCAGCGCCTTCTCGCTCTCGCTGGCCGCGGGCAGGATCCCAAGGTCTTTGAGGGAAGAAGCATCCCGGCCGCTCTGAAGCAGATAGCGCTTCAGGATCGATTTGATCCGGACGATCGTATACAGGATGTAAGGACCTGTATTTCCTTCAAAGGATGTAAACTTGTCGACATCAAACACATAGTCTTTGGAGGCCTGGTTGGACAGATCTCCGTACTTGATCGCGGACAGGGCGACCACCTTCGCGGTCTCCTTTGCCTCCTCAGGGTCGGCTTCATGGTTCTCAAGAATCTTGCGCAGCATCTCCTCATTGATTTCACGGATCAGGTTCTCGAGGCGCATCACGCCGCCCTCCCTGGTTTTGAAAGGCTTTCCGTCCTTCCCGTTCATGGTCCCGAAGCCGAGGAAGTCAAGTCCGGTCTCTTCCCTGACCAGCTTTGTCTTGCGGGCACAGCGGAAAACCTGGGTGAAATACAGCTCCTGGCGCTTGTCCACTACATAGATGATCTGGTCCGGAGCCCAGTTTTCCATCCGCATGATGATCGTGGCCAGGTCCGTTGTATTGTAGAGGGACGCGCCGTCCGATTTGAGAATCATGCAGGGCGGCACCTTCTTTGTATCCGTCTCCTCCGCCACATCCACAACCAGGGCGCCCTGGTCCATGCGGGCGTATCCGTTTTCCTTCAGATAGCTGACCAGGCCGGGGATATAGGGCTGGGCATCCGACTCTTTCTTCCAGAGTTCAAATTCCACATTCAGGTTCGAATAATTCTTCTTCAGGTCCTCTATGGACACGCGGAGAATATGCTCCCACAGGGCATGATAGCCTTTGCTGCCGTGCTGGAGCTGATAGGTCGCTTCAAGCGCCTCTTTTTTGTAGGCCTCATCCTCTTTCGACTTCAGGCTCGCGGCCGGATAGATCTCTTCAAGCTCGGAGATGGTAAAGGGCGCTTCTTCCGGATACGCTCCTTCCCAGCTGTCGTCAAAGTAGGGAAGGTCCGGCTGCCTGTGCTTCAGTTCGGTGATGATCAGTCCCATCTGAAGGCCCCAGTCCCCCAGATGTACGTCGCCGATCGTCTTATGACCGGCAAAGCGCAGAATCCGCTTGATGCTCTCTCCGATTACCGCGGAGCGCAGATGCCCTACGTGGAGGGGTTTTGCAACATTGGCTCCGCCGTAGTCGATGATCACGGTCTTCTCCTCTGACGCCTTCTCCGCTCCCAGTCTCTCATCCGCCGCCATCTCTGAAAGATACTGGCTCAGGAAAGAACCGGAGAGCTTAAGGTTCAGAAATCCGGGTCTGACAGCCTCCACGGCTTCAAAAGCGTCAGTGTCCTTCAGAATCTC
>DGHP01000077.1:14452-21794 GCA_002392705.1 Lachnospiraceae bacterium UBA3845
CATGGCCCCGTTGCACTGGTATTCGCAAAGATCCGGGCGGTCGGACACCTTCACTTTTCCCAGCTCCGGATCATAGCCCGCCGTCTCAAAAGCTTCTGCCACATAGTTTCCAATCAGGTCAAGAATCTGTTCCATACCATCATCCTCACAGTTCGTTTTCTATCTCATCAGATGCAGCTTCTTCGTGCAGCCAGTCCAGGTACCGGCGCACCTGTCTCTCATATCCGTTCACGGAAGGCTGGTAGAATTTTATGTCCCCCAGCTCTTCCGGCAGGTACCTCTGTCTGGAAAAATGCTTCGGGAAATCATGAGCGTATTCATATCCGATCCCCCGTCCCAGCTCTGACGAGCCTTTGTAATGGGCATCCTGCAGATAAGGGGGGATCGTGAACTTTTTCGTATCCACTGCCTCATATGCATCAAAAATGGCATTCGTACAGGAATTGCTCTTCGGCGCCGTGGCCACATAGATCGCGGCCTCCGACAGAATGAGCTGGGACTCCGGCAGGCCGATCCGCTCACAGGCCTGCGCGGCGCTGACCGCCACAACAAGTGCCCGGGGATCCGCGCATCCGACATCCTCCGCGGCGCAGATCATGATCCGTCTTGCGATAAAACGGATATCTTCACCGGCCCTGAGCATCCTTGCCAGATAAAAAACAACGGCATCCGGATCCGATCCCCTCATGCTTTTGATAAAAGCCGAGATGGTATCGTAGTGCTGGTCGCCGTCCTTATCATAGCGGGCGATGCGCCTCTGGATGCACTCCCGCGCCACGCCGGGTGTTATGTGAATCCGGCCGTCTTCTCCGCGGGGCGTGGTAAGCACGCCGAGTTCCAGAGCGTTCAGTGCGGAGCGCGCGTCCCCGTTTGCCGCGTCGGCAAGGAAATGAAGCGCTCCCTCTTCCAGAACCGCGTCAAAGGACCCCATCCCCCTCTCCGGATCCGAAACTGCCCGCGTCAGCAGAACTTCGATATCTTCCGCTGAGAGTGGTTTCAGTTCGAAAATAATGGACCTGGACAGCAGCGCCCCGTTCACCTCAAAGTAGGGGTTTTCCGTTGTGGCTCCGATCAGTATCACGGTCCCGTCCTCCACAAAAGGCAGCAGATAATCCTGCTGCCCCTTATTGAAGCGGTGAATCTCATCGATAAAGAGGATCGTTCTTCTCCCGTACATTCCCAGGCTCTCCTTCGCCCGGGCGACAACCTCCTCCATGTCCTTTTTCCCTGCCGCAGTGGCATTGATCTGCGTAAAATCCGCCGAGCTGGTATGGGCGATCACCCGCGCAAGGGTGGTCTTCCCTGTTCCGGGAGGTCCGTAAAAAATAACACTGGTCAGCTTGTCCGCGGAGATCGCGCGCCTGAGCATACAGCCTTCGCCTATGATATGCTTCTGCCCCACGACTTCATCCAGGCTCCTGGGACGCATCCTTGAAGCCAGCGGCGCATCTGATTCCTTTCTGCGGCTGGCCGCATATTCAAACAGGTCCATATCTGCACCTTCCTCCGATTATGGCAGATCTCTCTGTACAGCATGCTGCAGGTTTCAATTCACGGCCCTGCAGAACAAAGTGCATTATAACAAGCCTGAGGCCGGTTGACAAGTTTGCGCAGCTTTTCTATAATGCAAACGATTTTTCACGTTATCTGTTCACGGCCTGTCTGAAATCGGGTTCTGGTTCGTCGTGCCTGCATGAGAAACAGGTTCTGATTTCAAATAAGGCCGTAACAATAGCTTTTTCACCAATTCTGCCGGAGGTAACTTATGAGCCTGCTGCCCAATAATCCGATGATTCTGCTCAGCTATGTAAATACACAGCTTCGTGACGAATTTCCGAATCTGGATGAATTATGCCGGTTTTTCAATGCTCAGAGGGATGATGTGGAGGAGAAGCTCGCAGCAATTGATTATCATTACGATGAAGCACTGAACCGCTTTGTATGACACAGTTCTTAATCGAAGGGCTTTCGCCTGATCCTATAGCTGATTCTATAGCTGAAAAAAGGCACGCAGCACTCTTTCCGTTCCGGAAAAAGCCTGCGTGCCTTTTCATGTCTGTTATTTCGGTCCGTGAGAAAGGATGCGCCTTCTCAGGGCGGAATCAATCTCAGTCCGCTCCATTCTGAAGGATGCTCCTGTTCTCAGTCTGCCGGGCCGGTCAGCCTGCCAGCTGCTCTTCCCCTTCGGAAGACAGCATAGCATCAATCAGTTCCTGCGGGACACCTGCTTCGGTAAGCTTCTGAATGAATCCCATCAGATCCGCATCCGCCAGATATGCATCCAGGGAATCTTCATCCATCACCGGGAAGGCATCCGACGTATCCATCTTTTCAACTGTCACATCTCCTGTGCTGACTGAAATATATTCAGTGAACAGAGGCTCGCCGTTCAGACCGAAGGTCATCGCGTTCCATCCGTCGTCTGTCGTGAAGTAATCGATCGAGAACTCATACTCGCCGAACCTGACGGTGGCCGTACCGGTCAGCTCTCCTTCTTGCAGCGCCGCAAGATCAAAGTCGGAAAGGTACAGTGCAAACAGGGGCTCCCCGTTCACAAGCAGCTGTATGTCCTCATGCAGGATGCCGTCCTCGATGCCGCCGGTGCCCTGCAGGGCAGTCGTTTCCTCTTCGGAAAGGCCCAGTGAGGAGGTAATCATGGCACCCGGTTCAACCTGGAATGCATGCGTATTCCCATCCGTCAGCAGAACGCCCTTGCAGACCTCGACGGTCATGCCGGACATGAGAAGATCCAGTTCTGCCAGGCAGGGAATTCCCTCCGGATCCATGCCGATGGTGACCTGCGCGCCGGGAATGCTGCTGAAATCACCTGTAACAGCCATCTCAGAGAGACTGGAGGCAATGCCTTCATAGAGGACTTCTCCGGTCACGCCCGTCGGATCCCCGCCCTGTGAACGGATAATCACGCCTGCAAGCGTATCCATGAATTCGCTCTCAAAGAGGCTCTTAATCACTTCATCTTCGGTTACGGCAGTCAGGAACTCCGGAATCGCTTCCGCGACAGCCGTGCTGTCGACCCCGAAAGTCATGGTGGAAGCTTCCACAGACACATCGCCGAGGGTCACGGTAGTGGTCCCGGTCGACTGCTGCAGGCGGGACATCACGATCCCCGAATACTTGAACAGCTCTTCCTGCCAGGTCTCAACCGGTACGGAAGCAACAAACTCCATCAGCTGGCCGATCAGTTCCTCGATCTCTTCCTTGGAGAGCGACATGCCGGACACTTCAAGATCCGGGGTCACTGCGGACAGATCAATCGTAAGAGGCTGTGTCTTCAGTTCAGGGCACTGGGCACTGACCGTCATATTCGCAAGATCCACGTTCAGATTGATATGGTAAAGCTGCGTCTCGTTCAGGGTGAGCAGGATATTCACGTCCGTAACGTCGTTCTCATCCGCCGCGGCCACATCGATCTGCGCTGACTGGAGCCAGCTTGCATCCATGCCTTCCGATGAAAGCATATCGCGGTATGCATCTTCAAAAACTATATACATCGTCTCTGAGAAGGATTCATCCCCCAGCTCGTAAGCGTCGTCTCCGAATTCAGCAAAAACCGATTCAAGATCCACCGGATCCGCTTCAGATTCTGCGTAAACGGAAACGGGAGCGGCTGTCAGGGCAAGCGCTGCCGCAGCCGCGATCAAAGTACGTTTCATAAACATAGAATTCCCCTCCTTATCATGAAACCAGTCAATATCAGAGGCTGTACCTTTCTCCAGTAAAACCCCGATTACATGGGCCTTTCAGGAATCTCCCGCGCCCCTGCCATCACTTTTAAACTATATCAAAAACACATCTTCCGCGCAATGATAAATAGTGATAAAGTAAAAAAGGAAAAATGAAGAATTCTTTAAATTCACTTTGTACGCTGCGAAGGAGGCTTCATGCAGATCTCCGTCCGAAACATAAGAAAAAACTACCGCAGAAAAGAAGTGCTGAAGGATATATCCTTTGAGGCCGGCTCCGGAAGCCGGATCGGTATCCTTGGCAGGAACGGCTGCGGCAAATCCACTCTTCTCTCTGTCCTTGCGGGAAGCCTGAAGGCCGACGGAGGACAGTTTCTTGTCTCAGACGACAGCCATCCGGAAACGGCTGACCTGCTCTCCTCCCCACGCCTGCGCTCCTCCCTTGTCGGTTATGTGCCGCAGACGCCGCCGCTCTTCGAAGAGCTGTCCGCCCTTGACAACCTGCGCCTGTGGTATGCAGGTTCCGGGCAGGATCCTGCCCGGGAGGAGCAGGACGGTCCCGTACACCTGCTGGGTGTGGATGAATACCTTCATCTCCCGGTCAGGAAGATGTCGGGCGGCATGAAAAAACGTCTCTCCATCGCCTGCGCGCTTGCCCGCCGGCCGAAGATCCTGCTCCTGGACGAACCGGGAGCGGCCCTGGATCTGATCTGCAGGAATACGATCGACCAGTATCTTGGGTCCTTCTGCCGTAAAGGCGGGATCGTCATCACCGCCTCCCATGAAATTCCCGAGATTACCGCCTGTACTGCGACCTGGATTCTGAAGGACGGAAGCCTGCGTTCCTTCCTCTATGACGGTAATATCGAAACGCTCGTTTCCCGGCTCTGATTTTTAGGAAAACGCATAAACCGGTTTCCATTATCAAAACTTTGGAGCAGCATTTCCGGATCCAGTTTCCGTCGTTCAGGCAGGCCGGAAAAAGCTGCCGGTGTCCATTTCTTAGAACGCTGCACCCTGCAGCAGAAAGACAAGACCTTCATGATTCTGATGCTGACCTACGCAAAAGTCCAGACAAAGCGCCTTCTGCGCTGTTTTCCCGCCATGCTTTCCATGCTGCTTCTCCTCAGCCTGGTCCTGGGAGCCCTGCTGCAGTTTCAGATCCGGCGCACGGAAAACTCCCCGGAAGGGGATGAAGAGGCCCGCCTCAGGATCGGCCTGGTCGGCACGGACTCCTCTTCCTACCTTCAGACCGGGCTTACCATGCTGCAGACAATGGACATGTCCCGCCAGGCTGTGCGCTTTACCCCCCTTAAGCGGCAGGAAGCCCTTGAAATGCTGCGGAAAGGGGAGCTGCATGCCGTCATCGACATCCCGGATGAACTTCTTGACAATCTCCTGAGCGGCGAAACCGGTACAAAGCTCACCCTCTTTCTTCCGGGCTCCGGCGGGGGAATCGGCCCCCTCCTGATCAGGGAACTGACAGACGCGCTCTCTTCCATCATCCTGACGATGGAAGCCGCTTCCTATACGCTGGCGGATTTCTACACGCTCAGCGGGGTCACCAGCACCGATGACATCGACGCGGCCATGACGGACCTTCTCTATGTCTCTCTGCAGAAAGTGCTGGAGCGGAGTTCTCTCTTTGAATACGCCGCTTCCGGAGAAAAGACGCCGCTCAGCTTCGGAGCCTACTATCTGTGCGCCGTCCTGATCCTGCTGATCCTGCTGACCGGGGTAATCTGCGCCGGATACTGCATCCGCAGCCGGAGCACCGAAGCTATTCAGTCTGTTCTGAAAGCCGGTTCCCTGCCGGGTACAGGCCAGATTTTCGCCGAATATGCAGCCCTTCTTGTGCTTACTGCCCTGCTCATGGGCCTGCTTCTGCCGGCGGCGGCATTCGGTCTGAGCCGCGGCGGCTTTGCGCCGAAAGAATTCGCCGGGGAAGGACTGTCCGTTTTTCTGAACTATCTGCGCCTGCTCCCTGCTGTCCTGCCTCTTCTCCTGATGGCGTCGGCCATGGATCTTCTGATCTATGAACTGGCGGACAGCCTGCTGTCCGGGATTCTTCTCCATTTTCTGACCGTGATTGTACTGAGCTTTTTTTCCGGGCTTTTTCTGCCGGTCTCAAGCTTTCCGGAAAGGATCCGGCCCCTTGCAGGGGCACTCCCTCCGGCCAGAGCCCTGTCTTTTCTTGAAGAATACCTGCACGGATGCGTCTCCCTTCATGGGCCTCTGTTGTCCGTACTGCTCTACAGCCTGATTTTCCTTCTGTCTTCGGCGGCGCTCAGGACAAGAAGACTCAGTGCCTGATCATCAGGAAAACGCTGATCTGTAAGGAGGTTTTGCCGGGAAAATGATTAAAAAACTGCGCACGGCCATACTGTGGCTGTACCTGACTCAGAAAAGATTTTTGCTCAGGCCTCTTTTTCTGCTGCTTTTATGCCTGGTTCCGCTTCTTTCCCTTGCGGTGGGCCGCATGTCTTCCGGCGCGGACAGCATCATCCGGGCTGCTCTGGCATGCAGGAATCCGTCCGATGAAAAAGCGCAGGAGATCTTCGCGCGGCTGACTGCCGGCGGCAGCGCAGCCATTCAGTATTATGTCTGTGCGGATGAAAAGGAGCTGAAAGAAGACATTGCGTCAGGGAAAGCCCGTCTCGGATTTGTTTTTCCTGAAGACACGCAGGCCATGTTTGACGCATTTGCCGCTCAGGAAGCAGAAAGCGGCGGCGCGCTCTCCGTTCTGGGAAGCCTTTTTTCCGGAAATGGCAAAGAAACTGATGATGCCAGGATCCTGGTGCTTGCAGGAAGCAATGACGTGGTTGCAAAACTGTCCAGGGAACAGCTGTACGGGAAGATCTATCAGGATCTTTCGCTGGCCATACTGAAAGCATGGATGGATCAGCACGCAGGCGGTTTCTATATGCAGAAGGAGGAGCGGGACCGTTACCTGGAAGAAACCATGGCAGCTTATCAGATGGATGAGAATCTTTTCCGGCTCGCTTATCCGGATGAGGAGCTCCTTTCCGAAAAAGCCTCTTCCGATTATCTATCCTCCCCTCTGAGGGGACTTCTGGCTGTACTCATGGTCCTGACCGGAAGCGCCGCGGCGCTGGTTCTCATGCTGGACGAAAAAGAAGGCCGCTTTATCTGGATGAAGAACAGCTCCCGCTGTATTTACCGCTATTTCAGTATCCTGATACCCGTCGCCGACGCGGCTTTATTTGTGCTGATCGCGCTGAGATTTACAGAGACCTTTACCGACTGGGGGAAGGAAATCCTTCTCCTTTCCCTTCTGTGCCTCTGCATCACCGGCTTCAGCAGCCTCCTTGGCTGCCTGCTTCCGGACATGACTCTCTACGGGGCGCTGATCCCGATTCTGCTTCTGGCCTGCCTGTTTCTGACGCCCGTTTTTCTTGATCTTACTTTTGTGCGGCCGCTCCAGGCGCTGCTTCCCCCATGGCTCTATCTGAATGCCGTCCATGGGTCTGTCCCGCTGCAGAGCATATGCCTCTACGCGGTCATTTCAGGACTTATGTCCCTTCTGGCGGATTATCTGAGAAACAGGGCGGCGCCGGTTCATTCCGTTCTTTAACCGTCAAAGAATCCGGACTGCTGTTTCACTGTTCCGGTACCAG
>DGHP01000190.1:0-2870 GCA_002392705.1 Lachnospiraceae bacterium UBA3845
CTCAAGAGCCTTGAGGTCTGGCCGTCCGTCGCCAACGGCAAGGCAACCAAGATTATCATTCCTTCCGAACTGCAGAATGTAGCCGGGCTGATCAAGTCTGTCGCGGAAGTGGCCAGGGACGGAGATATAGCTCAGGAGGATCCGGTTCTTACCGGCGCACAGCAGACGGAAGAAGAGAACGAACTATTCTGAGAAACACTGATTCTGTCAGTGCTTCCATGAGAAGAAACTGAGCGGCGGCATTACGGCGGGAAGGTCCGGACGATTTGGCTGAAAAATGGACGGACAGCCGGGAAATCTTGTAAAGCGCGGCTGTCCGCCTGCAATTAAGATATAAAGAAGGAGCGTCATCATGAATCTGCGGGGCAGGAATTTTCTGACACTGAAGGATTTCACACCGGAGGAGATCATGTATATGATCGACCGGGCGGCTCAGCTGAAAGCTGAGAAGAGAGCCGGCAGGACACATCTGAATCATCCGGGCAGGAACATTGCCCTCATATTTGAGAAGACCAGCACAAGGACGCGCTGCTCCTTCGAGGTGGCGGCCCACGACCTGGGGATGCATGTGACCTATCTGGATCCGAGCGGTTCCCAGATCGGCAAGAAGGAGAGCATCGCGGATACCGCCAGGGTCCTCGGACGCATGTTCGACGGAATCGAATACAGGGGATACGGCCAGGAGATCGTGGAAAGCCTCGCAAAGTATGCGGGCGTTCCGGTCTGGAACGGCCTGACCAATGAGTACCATCCGACGCAGATGCTGGCGGATATGCTGACGATCCGGGAACATTTCGGCTCCCTCAAAGGCAGAAAGCTGACCTATATGGGCGACGCCCGCTATAATATGGGGAATTCCCTTATGATCGTCTGCTCCAAGCTGGGCCTTCATTTTACTGCGTGCACCTCGAAGGATTATTTCCCAAATGAAGAGCTGGTAAATGAATGCCTTGCATGGGCAAAGGAAAGCGGAGGAAGCATCACGCTCACAGAGGATGTCGAAGCAGGCACGAAGGGAGCGGATGTGATCTATACGGACGTATGGGTATCCATGGGCGAACCGGACGAGGTCTGGGCTGAGAGAATCCATGCGCTGCTTCCTTACCAGGTGAATAAAAAAGTGATGGAGAACGCAGGAGAACAGGCTATTTTCATGCATTGCCTGCCCGCATTCCATGACCTGAACACAAAGATCGGAAAGCAGATCTATGAGAAATTCGGTCTGGAAGCCATGGAAGTGACGGATGAAGTCTTCGAATCGGAGCAGTCGCTCGTCTTTGAAGAGGCAGAGAACCGCATGCATACGATCAAGGCTGTCATGGACGTCACCCTCTAAGAAAGGGAGGTCAGCCCATGAGTGCCAGACGTTCTGCCGTCATCAGAAACAGGCGGGTCGATAAAGCGAGACGCATAGTGGAAGGAACCGCCCTGGTCATCGGCGGTCTTATGATCCTGGGCGCGATCCTCTTCGCGCTGGGACTGGTCCGCACGGAATGGCTTCTGCATCTTCTGATCGGGATGGGAGCCGCTCTGAATCTGTTTCTGGCAGTGCGCTGGATTCTTTCAGAACTCTATCTTCCGGCGGTCGCTGCATTTGTTCTTTTTCTGATTTCCGTGGGTCTTCTGCTGTTTTTCCTCCTGGAATAAGAGAAGGCAGCCGCTGCCGGTTTTTACGCCGGTGCTGTGAAGGATGCGAGATCCGTCACGCTGGTGCAGCGAATGATGCGAGATCCGTCACGCCGGTGCGGCGAATGATGCGAGATCCGTCACGCTGGTGCAGCGAATGATGAGAGATCCGTCATGCTGCTGCAGCGTATAATGAGAGATCCGTCGCGCTGCCGGATCTTCTGTAAGGTATCTGATATGTATAAAAATGAAATTCTGCGCATGCTCCGCAGCTCCGGCAGTTATGTGTCCGGCCAGGAGCTCTGCAGGGAACTGGGGATTTCCCGCACGGCTGTCTGGAAGAATATCCGGCAGCTGGAAGAAGACGGTTATGAGATAGAAGCCTCTGCCGGAAAAGGATACCGGATTACCGGTTTTCCTGATACGATCGCGGAGGAAGAAGTGGCAAGCATCCTGCAGACAGAGCGGATGGGGAAAAAGATCCGCTATTTCAGCCGGATTGATTCCACCAACCAGTACGCGAAAAGGATAGCGGAAGAAGGCGCGGAGGACGGGACGCTGGTCATCGCGGATGAGCAGACCGCCGGAAAAGGGCGGAGCGGACGTCACTGGGTTACCCCGCCCGGGGAGGCGATCGCGTTTACCCTTCTGCTCAGGCCGCCGCTCTCTCCCGATCGGATCTCCATGGTGACGCTGGTTATGGGGATGGCGGTCGCTGAGGCTTTCCGTTCCCTCTATGATCTCCCCGCGGGGATCAAATGGCCGAACGATATCGTTACGGGAGGGCGCAAACTCTGCGGGATCCTTACGGAGATGAGCGCGGAAGTGCAGAAGGTTCACTATATTGTCATCGGTGTGGGGATCAATGCCAACATGTGCGCATTTCCGGATGAGATCAGCCAGATCGCAACGAGCCTGAAGATTGAGACCGGGCAGGATGTGAACCGGGCTCAGATCATCGCCCGGACGATGGAGTGTTTTGAACGCTGTTATGCTGTATTTGAAAAAGACGGGGACCTGAGCGGCCTGATGGATGACTATAACGCCCTTCTCATCAACAGGGGGAAAGTCGTCCGCGTGCTGGATCCGGCAGGTGAGTATTCCGGGACAGCTCTGGGAATCAACCGGCGCGGGGAACTGATCGTCCGCCGGGACGACGGGACTGAGTGCAGCGTGTATGCCGGCGAGGTATCCGTCCGCGGAGTGTACGGATACGTCTGAGACCAGGAAAGCGCGGGAGACCG
>DGHP01000190.1:2968-5453 GCA_002392705.1 Lachnospiraceae bacterium UBA3845
CGGGAGACCGGGAAAGCGCGGGATATTATGGATATGACAGAATCAAGAGTACTGTGCGCCGCAAGTGCGTACGAACAGAAATACTATTTCAATAAAGCCTTCGACCGGATCCCGGACGACATCAAAGACCAGCTTCATATCATCTGTGTGCTTTTCACGGAGGATATCGGCGGGATCATCCTCTTTGAATTTGATGAGGAGGGGCATCTCTGCATCCGGACCGAAGCCGCGGCCTCCGACTATAATTATGATGAGATCGGCGCAGCCCTGGAGGTGAAAGAGATTCAGAGACAGCGGCGGGACATGCTGAACGGCCTGGAGCTCTACTACAGGGCGGTCATTCTCGGGCAGCCGCTCGACCTGGAGGACTGGCAGCTGGAATAAATAGTAACAATTAATCAGCAGGGCAGGCGCGGCAGATTCCCGGATCGGGATAGAAACGACGGAAACGGAGACAGATACGGCATTGAAGATCGGACAGACTGAACTGAAGAACAATCTGATACTGGCACCGATGGCAGGCGTAAGCGACCTGCCATTTCGTATGCTCTGCGCGGAGCAGGGCGCCGGGCTGGTATGTATGGAGATGGTGAGCGCGAAGGCCATCCTTTTTCATAACCGCAATACGGAAGACCTGATGCGCTCCGATGAGAAGGAGCGGCCGGTCTCCCTGCAGCTGTTCGGCTCCGATCCGCAGATCATCGCGGAGATGGCGGAGAAGATCGAAGAGAAGCCCTTTGACATTCTGGACCTGAATATGGGCTGTCCGGTGCCGAAAGTAGTGAAGAACGGGGAGGGCAGCGCCCTCATGCGGGATCCGGAACTTGCCGCCCGGATCGTAAGGGAGACGGTGAAAAGGATAAAAAAGCCCGTTACGGCAAAGATCCGCAAGGGCTTTAACGACCGGGAGGTCAATGCGGTTGAACTTGCGAAAAGGCTGGAGGATGCCGGCGCCGCTGCCATCACGGTCCACGGACGGACGAGAGAGCAGTATTACGCGGGAAAGGCGGACTGGGATATTATCCGTGCAGTAAAGGAGGCGGTAAGTATCCCCGTCATCGGGAACGGGGATGTGACGGATCCCGCTTCGGCCCGTGCCCTGCAGGACCATACCGGCTGCGACGGCGTCATGATCGGAAGGGCGGCCCGCGGCAATCCCTGGATTTTCAGCAGGATCCTTGAAGAGCGCCGGACCGGGACCGATCCGGGACGTCCGGCCATCTCTGAAGTCCGGCAGATGATTCTCCGGCATGCGGAGATGACAGTGCAGCTCAAGGGGGAGTACACGGGAATCCGGGAGATGCGCAAGCATGTGGCCTGGTATACCACAGGCTTCCGGAATGCTTCGGTCCTGAGAGGCGCCTCCAACACGATCTGCACGATGGCGGACCTTAAAGAGCTGCTATTGACTTTGCCTGATCGATAAGATATAATTTCGCTTTAGTGAAATACTCCATGTATTTCACCTATTATTTTTTAAAGGCGCGGTTTCAGGACGAGGACTTTACTGGAGATATCCCGGAATCGCGGATCCGCAAAGAAGAAGGAAGGTTTCCGGGGGATGGATAACAGCAAGACGCTCCTGACGCAGTCAGGGTTCAAAAAGCTCCAGGATGAGCTGGAGCATCTTAAGGTTAACCGCAGAAAAGAGATCGCCGAAAAGATCAAAGAGGCGAGAGCGCAGGGTGACCTGTCCGAGAATGCAGAGTATGATGCCGCAAAGGATGAGCAGAGGGATATCGAAGCCCGGATCGAGGAGATCGAGGCGATCCTGAAGAACGCGGATGTGGTTGAGGAGACCCTGGATGATGACAGAGTGAACATCGGCTGCAGGGTGACGATCCTTGACGTTGAGTTTGAGGAAGAGATGGTATTCGACCTGGTCGGCTCTTCCGAGGCGAACAGTCTGAAGGGAAGCATTTCCAATGAATCTCCGGTCGGAAGGGCTCTTATGGGCAGGGAAGTCGGCGACCTTGTATCGGTTGAGACACAGGCCGGTGAGATTCAGTATAAGATCCTGAAGGTTGAGCGTTCCGCGTCATAAGTGACAGGATGGGTTTTATGCGGGCTGCGGCAGTCATGCCGGAGCCCCTTTTTAAAAACTTCGCCGTGCGGATCCGTGACCTTTAAGAAGTCTGATCCGCTGCGGGAAGGCAGCAGTTATACAGGTTCAGTTCATCGCGCGCAGTGTGTACAGCAAGAAAAGGAGTTAAAAGGTGGCAGAGAATCAGATGAACAATCCGCAGGAAGAACAGGCACAGAATCAACTCGGCGGCCAGAAGCAGCAGAAGAAAAAGCAGGGCGGCCAGGACCAGCAGCAGGATATGAATCAGCTGCTGAAGATCCGCCGTGACAAGCTTGCGGAGCTGCAGGCACAGGACAGCGATCCCTTCCGGATCACCAGGTATGACGTAAGTCACCACACCCGGGAAGTGAAAGAGCATTTTGACGAGCTGGAGGGAAAGGACGTCACTGTGGCGGGCCG
>DGHP01000097.1 GCA_002392705.1 Lachnospiraceae bacterium UBA3845
GTGCTGCGCACGTATGCTCATCTTCGATGCTTCTGTCTGCGACTGTGAATAGCAACTTTTTTTCTTTTGTCAGTTTCGAAAAATCATCGCCTGTCACAGGAAATGTGTTCTTCCGAAAGTGCAAATTCCGGAGGCTCATTTCTTGTACTGCGTGATTAACTATGCTATTATTTTCCTGGCAGTGATCTGCGGTTTAACCATCATGTTCAGACATCAGCCGGATCTCTGCCCGGCACCGGAACAGGCTTCCGGTGCCTTTTTGCGCTATAAAGCCCGAAAGTGGCTGCATGAGCAGACATCTGAGGGCTGACGGACATCCGGCCTGACGGACATTGGGCCGCTTTGCAGCGCGATGTCCGCAGTTATCATAAAATCGGACAGGGGATGAACTTCCCCTGTCCGATTGCTTTCAGGTATTCTCATTAATAAACTTTTTAATGGCAGTAAAGCTTTCGACGCTCAGATCATGCTCGATCTTGCAGGCGTCCTCCACGGCAATCTTCGGATCCACGCCCAGGTGTATGAACCAGGCGGACAGAACCTTATGCCGCTCATAGATCATCGAAGCCAGGTCCATTCCCTTGTCCGTAAGGGAAATATATCCTTCCGGACTGATGGTGATATACCCGTTCTCGCGCAGGTTCTTCATGGCGATGCTGATACTGGACTTGCGGAATCCGGTTTCATTGGCAACGTCTACTGACCGGACAACGGGTTTTTTCTCGCTGAGCATGAGAATTGTCTCCAGATAATTCTCAGAAGATTCGGTAGCTGTCATGAATATCCCTTCTTTCACAATAACTGTTTCAGAACAGCAGCAGCTGTGCTCTGACTATGTACAGCTGTTCTGATGCGTTTATGTATTTTTACAAACAATACTTCCGGCAGGTGCAGTATTTGGCAGGCGCATTATTGCTATATAATACCATTTTTTTCTCAATAGGGCAATGATGTTTTTACATATAGTTAGCGCAAACTAACTGCGACTGGTACCCGTGAACTCCGGGGGAGTTACCGGGTCAGTCCTGCAGTGTTGAGGACAACTCCCTGGCCTGTGAAACGGAAGATGTGCCGGATCTTCTTATAGCGGTAGATGCCGTTCGCGACCTCGAGCTCCGAACCGCTCTGGTCTCCGCCCCGGTGCTTCTTATCCGCGCCGTGTGACTGGGCGATCTGGGCTGTTTTCCGGTCCCCGTCGGACAGGACCAGTTCGCAGTGGTTCGGCAGTACCACGATATCTCCCGTCAGGAAGCGGAAGTTCTTCCTGTCCGCCAGATAGCGCTCCGTTACATCGCTGAAGCCGAAGAGGTTCAGAAAATTGTTCAGATTGTATGAATTGGTACCGGAGACGTAGAGCTGCCCATTGTAATAATAGGAGATCTGATTCGTGTAGAAAGGCAGCGTGGTCTGCGGGATATAGAGCGGATCCGGACCGCCCAGACCTTCTCCGATCAGATTCACCCCCGCGAAATAGTAGGCGCAGAGGGGGAGCGAAGAGCAGCAGTAATCGCCTGTTCCCGGAGCTTTCTTCTTGGCCTGGCCGTAACGGCTGCCCCAGGATGCATGACGGTAGCCGCTTCCGGTGTCATAACCGTGCCAGGGGCTGTCACAGACAGCCCTTGCCCACCAGGCAGCCTTCTGCCGGGTGGCTAAGACGTCCGCTTTACTGAGCCGGGCGCCGGGGACTCCGACGGCTCCGTTATTCTCTGCCGCCCATATATTCTCCAGACCGTCGCCCCCATCCTTGTGAATATAGAGCGGGGCGCTCTGGCCGCAGCTGCTGAAGGAGCTGACATAACGGCCGGTATCGCTGATCTGATCCGTAAGTTCCTTGAACACATTTCCGTCCATAAAAAGGGTCTGGAATACGACTGCGCCTGCGGAATCTGTCCCGCTTTCTCCCTCTGCCCCCTGGCACTTCCTTCTGCCTGCGGAAAGGAGACAGAGAAAAAGCATCAGGGCAAGAGCGGGAAGAAGATAAACGCGGTCTGCATTCAGCTGCCGGCTTCTGCTGACTGTCTGATTTTGATTCATGGAATACCATCCTTATCTATAGAATATGGCCGCGGCTGATGCGCGGAAGGCCGTGAATAGTAACTCTGTGATTCACCATATTTTATCATAAGGACATCGGGGAAAAACAAAAGATAATCTTAAGACGGGAAGCGGTGACAGAAATCTGAAACTGTGTTATCATAATGTTGATTTTTTCTGCACTGTTGACCGGCTGTTTCAGGAGCATGGCCTATGAGTGGAAAGGAACATTATACAGAGATCGACATTGCAAGGGGCATCGGGATCCTGTTTGTGGTTCTCGGCCACGCGGTGAAGCAGACACAGGTATCTGCGGTCTGGATCCGTATAGTGACTTATATCGTATACAGTTTCCATATGCCGCTGTTTTTTCTGCTTTCCGGCTTCGTGGCGGTCAGGATCCTCAGGATGCAGACCTTCGGGGAACGCCTGCGCTATATCGGAAACAGGGCGGTGCGTCTGCTGGTTCCCTATTTTGTGATCGGGGCTCTGTATATTCCGGTGAAGCTGAAACTCAGCGCCTACGCGGTGACGCCCTTTACGGCAGCGGATATTCCGAAGATGCTGATCGGGCAGAACCCGGACGTATCCCTCTGGTTTTTATACATTCTCTTTGTGATTACGGCCATAGCGGCCCTTTTTGTAAATGAGGACAATTTCCGCTCGATCCTCTACGGAAGCTTTGCCCTTAGCGCTGCCAGCTACTGGGCCAACATCAGTTACCGGACACCAAAGTATTTTTTCTTTTTTCTGCTGGGCTTCTGGGTGCGGCTGAAATTCGAGGATTCCGAGAAGGAAGGGAATCCGGACGTCATGCAGGGACAGGGCCTGATGGCTGCGGTTGTTCTGGTTTTTGATGTTTTCTGCATCGCTTTCCTTTACCGGACGACGATAATGGTAACGATGGTCCTGACGACGCTGTCGGGCATCTATCTGGTATTATGGTTTTCCACCAGGCTTGTATACGGCAGAGCGGCGGGAAATTCCGCTTCGGATGCGGTCAAAACGGCGGGAAGTTCCGGTCCGGATGCTGCCGGAGCGGCGGGAAATTCCGCTTCGGATGCGGTCAAAACGGCGGGAAGTTCCGGCCTTGCTGCTGTCACTCCGGAAGGGGACACGGCGGGAAGGCGTCCCGGAAAAGCGGCGCTGCTTCTTCAGGGGCTCGGGCTTATGAGCATGGATATCTATATTCTCCATGAGCCTGTCGTCACAGTGCTGAAGCTTGTCTTCTGGAACAGGCTGGGCTGGAATTATATTCTCTGTACGGCCCTGTTCTTTATCCTGGGCGTGCTGATCCCGATTCCGGTCTCCAGATGGCTGATACGGCCGGTCCTGCTTTTCCGCTTCCTTCTGTTCGGGGAACTGAAAGGCTTAAAGAAAAGCAGGGCGGCATGACACAGAAAAAGAGAGGACAGGCGGATTGAATAAGACAGAGGACAGCAGGGCCGGGGAACGGCTGGTCAGGATCTTTCTGGTCTGCGTGGTCAGCATCGCGCTGATTACGGGCGTGGCCGCCTGGCAGTCAAAACGTCCCAGCGAGGGGAAGATATATGAACGGCTCACGGTGGAGGAAGCCCTCCGCTTCATGAGCTATGAGAAGGATTTTATAATTGTCGACATCCGGGAAGAGGAGGAGTACGAGGAAGGGCACATGGAGGGGGCCGTGAATATCCCATACGAGGGACTGGTTGCCCACGCGATGGATCTTCTTCCGGATATGAGCCGTACAGTGTATGTCTATGGGAGTACGGAGCAGGAAAGCTGTGCGGCGGCTCAGAAGCTGAGCGATATGGGCTATACCGGCATCTCTGAGATCGGGGCCTACGGGGACTGGATTACAGCCCAGTCCGAGACGGAGAGCCTGATGGAAGGCCTCCTGGACTGACATTTTATCTGCTTTCAGAGGAACATATTTTGCCCGCGGCTGCGTCCTTTTACAGACGCGGCTGCAGAACAGTCATCCGGGCCATTGCGTCAGGGTACAGAACTTTATTTTGAGAGGAGACAGATATGAAGAGAAAAAGCCGCCTGTTTGCGGGTACAGCCCTGCTGGCCCTGATGCTGTTCCTTTTCCCGGCAGGATCCTTCCGCAGGGTGCTGGCGGATACAGATCCGGAAACCTATTATATGGAGGATGTGGCGAACCAGAAGCTCCAGAATGTTGAGACGGCCAGCTGGCTGGTCAGAGTGAACAAGACGGTCAAGTCGGGAAAGAATAAGATCCCGGCCGGCTCCTATGCCACTGTGATCAAGCGGGATTACCGCCGGCTTACCGGCGCCAGCCTTGTGCAGTTTCCGGATTCGGATGAGACCATCCGCATTAAGAACACCAGCCTGACCTGGATCAAGGACCTGTGCGTCAGCAAGGATTACAACGAGCGGACCAAGATCGAGTATGTGAACCGGAAAGGCTACAGCAGCAAGACCGGCTACCTGGTCTGGATCAGCTTAAGCCGTCAGAGTTTTACGATTTTCCGGGGAAAGAAGGGAGACTGGCATATTATCCGCCAGTGCGATACCTCCACGGGCAAGGCGACGACGCCCAGCCCGACCGGAACCTACAGGATCTACAACAGGGCGCCTGCCTACAAGGGTGTCATCTGGTGGAGCGAGTACGGCGGAAACGGGATCCATGCCTGGCCGGGAGGCGGAATGGCAGGGGTGATCGGTGAACATCCTGCGTCCCACGGCTGTGTCCGTCTGACATACGCCGACGCGAAATGGTTCTATGAAAATGTTCCGATGTATACGACAGTGATTATCTACTGATCCGGAGAGAACTGATCCGGTCTGAAAAGGCCATGGACCGTTTTCCGTCCGACCGGGCGGAGACGATTCATGGCCTTTGTGCAGGTGATAAAGCAGTTACTGTTCTCCGATATAAAGCCTGCGAAGCAGGATCTCCGCACACAGCTTCCGACAGAAGCATTGAAGATACGGTGCAGCAGCGCCGCCGGAATATCGCAGGCTTATCTGCCACGGAAGCTGAGCATATAGTCGGGAGCGGAGGGACCGGTCATAAAAAGAAGGTCCAGGATGGAGACATTATGCGTGAAGCTGTCTCCCCGCTGCGGATATTCCGGATACCCTTCATAGCTCATATAGGCAAGCTGAATGCCTGCGTCCTTAAAGACCTGATCCTCGATATAATCCTTTGCCGCAGGTCCGGAGAGATAATAGCCTCCGCCGGCGGAGCGGACAAGGGCGGCAAGACGCTCGGTTTTTCCCTCTGCCAGCGGATAGTCGGAAGACCAGGTGATGGCGGTTTTAATCCCCAGCAGGGAACAGATTCCCGTTAAAAACAGGTGGTTGATCTCACTGAGATAGTCCAGTTTTTCCGCTTCCGCATAGAGGTTTTCAAAGAAAGGCCCATATTCTTTAAAGTAGGGGGCCCTGGCATAATTGAGGGAGATGGATCTCCAGTGTTCCTGCGCCCATTTGTGGCCGGTGACCTTCGTATCCCGGATCCGCTGAAAGAATTTTCCCTTGCTTTCGACCGGAATGGTCAGCCAGAGCAGTCCGGAGGGGGTCTTGATCTGGTTGCGGTTGCGCCAGTCGCGCCGCGTGTACTGCATATCATCGTAAAGGATGAATTCATCGACGCTGTTGATAATATCGAAATATCCCTTCCAGGGGATATAGTCAGACTGAAGGATTGCCACTTTTTTCATGTCAGAGAGCCTCTTTCAATGATTTGCCGTCTCAGAGCCGGGATCTGAACCGCCCTGCGTTTCATCCGTTCAGACCGGCAGCCCCGGCGCCGGCTCCTGAAACACACGTTTTTTATCATACATCTTTTTTTGGAAAAAGCAAGAATAAGGAAATACCGAAGGAAATTGCCATGGATCGAAGAAAGGGCAGCGGGAGGCTGCCGGGGAAGAAAGGATTTGCGGGACG